>DATGHL010000031.1 GCA_035308025.1 Candidatus Binataceae bacterium | reverse complement strand
GGCGACAATCCAGAGTGCTCGCAGGGCCTCAGGTCAAACTAACACTCGGGCTGCGAGCACCAGGAAAAAAACGACCTCGGTGCCGACAGCGCGGTGTCCCTTCCTTAGCAGGTTTCATCCATCAGGGTGGGCGCAGCCCATGACGAACTAACACCAAGGGGCTGGTTGGAGAGCAGCCATCGGTAAAATTAAAAGCAAATATGGTGGTCTCGATCCAGATCCCGCCTACGACTGTCGGCGGCGTTAGGGCGAAAGCCGTGCCACAAGTCTCTTGGCCGGCGAGAACTTGCCCTCCGTCAATGGCCGTGCCGTAGATCGTGCCGTCGTTACCTGCGATAAGACCGCTCAATGGAAATCCGCCGTCGCTGCCGTCCGTAAAGGAATACAGGACGCTTTCGATCCATGTCCCGCCCAGAGTACTCGGCGGCGCTAGCTGAAACACCGTGCCCGCACCATAAGCGCCTCCGCGCTTGGTAGTGCCGTAAAACCCGCTTTTGGAGGCTAGCGGGCCGGCTTCAGGAAACGTTCCATCGCCGGCGAAAGAAGGAAAGGAATGCTGGACGGACGAGTTCCAGATCCCGCCGGAAGTTGACGGCGGCGTGAGTTTGAAAATCGTGCCCTGCCCCATCTGTTCCAAAGTGCCGCCGGAGGTCGTACCAAGTAAACTGCCGTTTGGGCCGAACACGACACCTTGAGGACCATCCCCGCCATGGGAAAAGGGAAAGGCATGGATGACGGTTTCATTCCAAACGCCGCCTGACATCGCCGGTGGCGTCAGTGAAAACACCGTGCCACAACCGGAGCCGGTGGTGAACCGGCTCACACAGCCTGTACCACCGCCTTGTGCAGTCGCGCCGTAAAGCACACCGCTCTCGTTCATGACGATGTTTCCGCCGGGAAAGCTCCCGTCCTTGCCGCCTTGGAACGAGTACAGTACAGACTCACTAGCGGCGAGGCTGCGGGCGGGCAGACGAGCATCGCGACACTCAGCGCGAGCATCGCGCCGATAGTCGCGCGCGGACACCCTCGCGTCGAAGTGCCGACAGCACGGATCCATGTCCCTGGTATCCTAACGATTCCCCTGAGAAGCCCCCTAACACGATAATCTGTGAACGTCACTCAACAGATGACTGGTTACACCTAAGGGCGGCTCGCAGCAAGCAGCATCGATGGAACGAATAAATTTATTAGCAGAAAAGAAAACGGCGGGCCGTGGCCCGCCGTTTTCATATCGATCCCTAGCTAAAATCTTGCGCAGCTCGCAGACTCGCCTGCTCGTTTCGCGCGGCAGCCCGCGCTCCGCTAGCGCATTACCAGCGGTCGCGGCCCCCGCCGCCACCACCACCTCCGCCGCCACTGCGTCCGCGGCCCCCGCCGCCACCCCCTCCGCCAAAGCTCGACTCACGCGGCTTGGCCTCGTTCACCTTGATATTTCTGCCCTTGAGCTCGGTATCGTTGAACTGCTGAATCGCCTTACTCGCCTCCTCCGAGGTCGCCATCTCGACAAAGCCGAAACCCTTCGATTGGCCTGAGTATTTGTCCGTGATCACGGCGGCGCTTTGGACCTGGCCGACTTGTGAGAATAGCTCTTCCAGGTCGCTGTTAGTAACTGCGTAGGCCAGATTGCCTACATATAATTTGCTGGGCATTCCTTGCCCTCCGAAAGTTAGGCTGGGGAGCTCCGAACAGAGAACCCGGGCCTATTCCCGGGCTGGGTGAAGGGAACGAACCAAGCGTTACGGGACAACCATAACTGTTTTTGATCGCCGATGATAGCGGGAAATGCCGCAGGCGCCGGAGTACGCGATGGCGCACGCGGCATCGCAGATTCTGGCGGGCCCATATCTTTTGCCAACCCGCGGGCATAAGCTGGAAGCACCTCGCCTTTAGATGCTCTCGTGCAAGATGCCCGCCGGCACGAGGTATCAAAGTCGGTCTGAAACAAATGAAAGTTGGTAAAATGTGAAAATCTATGTCGGCAACCTTGCCAGTTCGGTTACCAGCAACGATCTGGTATCGCATTTCTCGCGCGCGGGCGAAGTGGTCGGCGCGCTCGCGATCAGCGATAAAACTTCGGGACGCTGTCGCGGCTTCGGCTTTGTCGAGATGGCCGAGCTCGCCGACGTCGCCGTCGCTTTTAGTCTGCTGAGCAATTCGGAGCTCAAGGGACAACGGATCACGCTCGAGCCCGATCCCTCCCAGAAAAATGGCCGCGCACGAAACAGCGGGGCCGCGCGTTAATCCGACGGATCGAGCCTGTTTGGAGTCGTTGGGGACTTGGTTGGAGAAATTGGGGAGGACGATCGACGATGCAGGGACTGGAACGAAAGCCTTGGGATACGCATGACTTCAAGGTGAAGATGCTCGACTGGTCCGCCGCACGCGGGTCCAGGCTCGCATTTGCGTGCCGCTTTTGCGGCCGCCGCTTCTGTAATTTCACGATTCTCCATGTCGGCACCTGGGCGGTCGACGGCGACGGCCGCGCGCTCGAAGACGCGGTCAGCAAGCGCTGGCTGGCGGAGAAATGCCCGCGCCTTTATGGCGCCGCTGACGACGACGATCGCAAGCGACTCTCGAAGCAGTAAACCGCGGCGGCAAACCGCATCGCCGGCGCCTGTAAGGCGCATCTAGACGATGAAGGCGCTCGAGCGCGAGATTACCGCAGCCGCGAATGCGGCCGGCTTCGTGCTCGCTGGCTTCGCGCCGCTCCGTCGGCTCGATCATCGCGAGGGCTTTTTCCGCACCTGGATTGACGAAGGCCGCCCGGCCGAGATGGCGTGGCTGGCGCGCGAGCCGGAACGGCGCTTTGATCCGCGCCGCCTCGATCCGCGGCTGCGCTCCGTCATCAGTCTCGCCTTTCCTTACGCGGCGCCGGCCCCGCCCTCTTGCGACTGGCGCGCGGAGTTGCGCGGACGTATCGCCGCCTACGCGCTCGGCGAGGATTATCACGATGTCGTAATCGAACGCGCGCGCATGGTCGTCGAACAGATGCGCGCCCTCCGTCCCGAAGCCGTCGCGCGGGTTTACGTCGATACCGGCCCGGTCTTCGAGCGCGAATGGGCGGCCGCAGCGCGCCTCGGATGGTTCGGGCGCAACACCAATCTCATCAATCGCTACGTCGGTTCCTACTTCTTTATTGCCGAGATCTTCACCGATCTCGAATTCGAATCGGCGGGCGAACCCTATCGCGACCATTGCGGAACGTGTCGCCAATGTCTCGATTTTTGTCCGACCGCCGCCCTCGCCGACGGCTATCTCCTTGAACCGCGGCTGTGCATCTCCTACCTGACGATCGAGCATCGCGGGCCGATTCCCGTCGAATTACGGCCCAAGCTCGGCAACTGGATCTTCGGCTGCGACATCTGTCAGGCGGTCTGTCCGTGGAATGGCGACGCCGCCAAGGCCGCCGTGGTCAGCGACGCGCTGATGCCCGGGTTAGGCGAGCTGATGGCGCTCGACGACGAGGGCTTTCGCCGACGCTACGGCCGCAGCGCACTTCGGCGCGCCAAACGTCGCGGTCTGCTGCGCAACGCCGCGATCGCGCTCGGCAATAGCGGCAATCCCGCCGCGATCCCGATCCTCGGCCGCAGTCTCGGCAATGAGCCCGAGGTGCTCGTCCGCGAACATGCCGCCTGGGCGCTGGGCCAATTTAGTGATCGCGCCGCGCGCCGCGAACTCGATCGCGCGCGGGTGCGCGAGCAGAGTCCTGCGGTGCAGCTCGCGATCATGCAAGCGCTCGCCGAGGTTTTGCCTTGAGCGGCTCCGCGTAATCTAATAATTCTTGAATAAATCACGACGAATAGATTCACGACGGCACGGCATTAAGATGAGCGAAGCGCGCGACGAATTCTCGAAACTGGCGGCCCGCGAGCCGATTCCCCTGGCGCGCGGCGCCTTGCTGATCGCCAAGGAAGAGTACCCGGCCCTCGATATCGAGAATTACCTCGAACGCTTTGCCGAGTTGGCCCGCGAGGCCGAGCCGCTGGTCCGCGCCGGCCCCAACACGATCGCGAAAATCCAGGCGCTCTCCGAGTTTCTCTTCACGCGCAAAGGCTTCGACGGCAACCGCGAGGCCTTCGCCGATCCGCGCAACTCCTTTCTCAACGACGTCCTCGAACGCCGCCTCGGCATCCCGATAACGCTCGCCGTGGTCTACATCGAGGTCGGCCGCCGCCTCGGCCTGAACCTCTTCGGCGTCTCGTTTCCGGCGCACTTCCTGGTCAAGGCTGTCGACGATCGCGGCGAGTTGATTATCGATCCCTTCAACGGCGGCGCCATCCTCGATCTCGAAGAGATCCGCGCGCGCCTCACGCAAATCTATGGCCAGCCGGTCGAGGTGAATCCCGCGATGCTCAAGGCGGTCGGCGCGCGTGAAGTCCTCACGCGGATGTTGCGTAATCTCAAGAATATCTACGCCAGCGCGTCGGACTGGACGCGCTCGTTGAGCGTGCTCGATCGCATCCTGATGCTCGACCCGCGCGCGGCCGAGGAAGTCCTCGAGCGTGGCGCGCTCTACGAGCGGCTCGAATGCTTTGGCCCGGCACTCGCCGATTTCCGCGGCTTTCTCGCTCAGGCCCCCGAGCATCCGGGTGCCGAGGCCGCGCGCGAAGCGATCGTGCGCCTGATGCGCCAGGTCTCCCGCATGAACTAGGGCCTGAACTAGCAGTCGTTCGGCGTTCCTGATTGCTGCGCCACGGGCGCATAGCCCGGCCGCAATGTGCGCGCTCGTTTCACCATGAATCGCTCCGATCTTTCGTCAGCGGCGGCGATCGCGAAAGACTCGCCGCAGCCGTCGGCGCGCAGCCTGCACGGCCTCGACTGGTTCAATTTCTTCATGGCCGACGTCCAAACCGGCGTCGGTCCCTTCATCGCGATCTACCCTCGCGATGCCCGAGACGGGCGCGCTCTCAGATCACTGAGCCGCGCGGCTTCATGCCGCTTTCGCTTCCAGGATTGCTTTAGGCTGGCGGCATTGCCGGCCCGCCCTGGTGATTGTCAATCAATGATTGCTTTGATATCAATGATTGCGGAGCGAACAGCCCGATGTCCAGTATCACCATTCGCAATCTGGAAGACAGCGTAAAGAGTAAGCTCCGCCTGCGCGCCGCCCGGCACGGACGATCGATGGAGGAGGAGGTGCGTCACATCCTGCGCACTACGCTGGCGGCCAAACCCAGCTCGGCGGATCTGTTTGAAGCCATCCGCCGGCGAATTTCGCCCACGGGAGGGGTGGAATTGCAGATTCCCGAGCGCGGCCCCATGCGTGAACCGCCGCCCTTCGAAGAATGATCATACTCGACACGAATGTACTTTCGGAGACTTTGCGTCCCAGCCCGGCGGCTTCGGTAAGTCGTTGGATGCGGGCCCAACCTTCGACCGATCTCTTTACTACGACCCTCTGCAAAGCCGAGATTTTTTACGGTCTGGCCCTGTTACCGGCGAGCCATCGCCGGGTCCGCTTGGAACGGGCAGTGACGGCGATATTCGATGAAGATTTCGCCGAGCGGATTCTACCCTTTGATGGAGCGGCGGCGAGAGCCTTCGCCGGGATTGCGGCGCATCGGCGCGGGCTGGGCCGTCCCATTAACGAGTTCGATGCAGCGATCGCCGCTATCGCGCGCTCGTGTCGGGCAACTGTCGCAACGCGGAACCTCGCGGACTTCTCCGATTGCGGAATTGGTGTTATCAGTCCGTGGGCGGAATCGGGATAATCGCCTTAAAATTTACGCGAATCGTGCGCTTCGGCGCGCGTTCTATGCGCGCCCTCAACTCAATATGATGCTCCGTAGCGTGACACGCCGGAGATTCAAATGCCCGAGACCTCATCGCACGATTTCTTTGCCGCCAGCCGCGCCGCCGTGGCCGACGTCGAATTGCGCCGTAAGCTCGAGAACGCCACCGGACGCCATCTCCAGCATGTCGCAGAACAGCGCGCGGAATTTCCGTCCTTCGAGCAGGAACGCGAGACCGCACGCCGAATTAAAGAAGACGCGATCGGCCGTCTCGACGAGTTGCTGGTCGAGCTGAAAGATCGTCTCGAAGCCAACGGTTGCAAGGTCTTCGTCGCCGCCGACGCTGCGGAAGCTCGCGACTATATCGTCGGGGTGGCCCAGCGCGCCGGCGCCAAACGCGTGGTCAAGGGCAAGTCGATGACCACCGAGGAGATCGCGCTCAACCCCGCGCTCGCCGCAGCCGGGATCGAGCCGGTCGAGACCGACCTCGGCGAGTATATCGTCCAGCTCCGTAACGAAGCTCCGTCGCATATCATCACGCCGGCGATCCATCTCGCGCGCGAGGACATCGGCCGGCTGTTCGCCGAGAAGCTCGGAATTCCTTACACGCCGGAGCCCGAAAAGCTGACGGCGGCGGCGCGCGAACGGCTGCGCTCGATCTTTCTCAGCGCCGAGATGGGCGTCACCGGCGTCAATTTCGCGATCGCGGAAACCGGCACTCTGGTGCTGGTCGAGAATGAAGGTAACGGCCGTTTCTCCAGCACTCTGCCCGATACGCTCGTCGCCGTGATGGGTCTCGAAAAGGTCATTCCGAAACTCGAGGATTTGAGCCACTTCCTCGAGATCCTTGCACGCACCGCGACCGGCCAGAAGCTTACCTGCTATACCAATTTCATCAATGGACCGCGCGGCGACGGCGAGCTCGACGGACCGCGCGAGGTTCACGTCGTGATGCTGGATAACGGGCGCACGCGGATGCTCGCCGATCCCGTCCTGCGCGAAGCGCTTTACTGTCTGCGTTGCGGCGCTTGTCTCAATGTCTGCCCGGTTTATCGACGGATCGGCGGCCACGCTTACGGCGTGCCCTATTCGGGCCCGATCGGGTCGATCGTGAGTCCGAACCTGTTCGGCTCCGCCGCGGCGCATCTGCCTTTCGCCTCGACCCTGTGCGGCGCCTGCCGCGACATCTGTCCGGTGAAGATCGATATCCCGCGCATCCTGCTGCATCTGCGCTGGAAAGCTAGCGGAGGCGTGCCGCGCGCCGCAGCGAGCAAAGGAATCGGCGACGTGCGCACCGCAATCGTGGGACGTGGCGACGACGCGCCGCTGGTCAAGTTTCCCCGCTCTGTACGGGGAACCCGCCGCGCAGTCCATCGCTTCGCGCGCCTCGCACGCCATCCGTGGCAGATGCGCCTCTTGACCCGGCTTGCTGCTATAGCCGCGCGCCCCTTCAGCCACGACGGTTATCTGCGGCGGATGCCCGGCGCGTTCCGCCATTGGACGCGCGCGCGCGACTTTCGCGCGCCGCGTTCCAGAAGGTAGGATTGCCACGCTGATGTGGTGAGTGCCTTTCACAAAATCATCGCCGACGTGCGCGGCGCGCTGGAGCGCAAGCGCGGGCCGGCGCCGGTCCACGACGTCGCAGGCGAAGCCGCGCGGCCCCTCTCAGCGGCTGCCCGCCGCGCCGAACTTGCTGCGCAATTCGGTCGCGAAGTCGAACTCGTCGGCGGACGCTTCTTTGGCTTGATCTCACTCGCCGCCGCGCGTGATCGACTGCTGGAACTTGCGGCCGCTGAAAAAAGTGAAAAAATTCGCAGTGCGGCGCTCGGTGGGGGCGTCGCGTGCGACGTCGAGATGCTGGTGAAGCCGCTGGCGCGCAAGGGGATCGAGCTAATCCGTACGCACCGGGTGACGGACGGCGACCGCGCCGCGCTGCGCGAGCGTATCGCCGGATGCGATCTCGGTATCGTCGAGGCTGACTATGCGATCGCGGCGACCGGAACCTTCTGTGTCATCGCAACGCCGGAGCGGCCAAGCTCGCTGACGATTCTGCCGCCGATCAATTTCATCTTCGTCGCCGCCGATCGCGTTCGGCCGAACCTCGCCGAAGTCGTCGCCGCGGTCGGGCCGAAAAATTTCGCGACCCATCGTGTCGCGCTAATCACCGGACCGAGCCGCACCGCCGATATCGAGAAGATGATCGTGATCGGCGTCCACGGCCCCAAACAGCTCTTCGCCGCGGTGATCGCCTGAATGGCCGGGCGCCGGACGACATGACCGAAGTACAGTTCTTCGCCACCTGCCTTGCCGAGCAGTTTTTTCCCAACGCCGTCGAGGCCTGCGTAAAGGTGCTGGAGCAGCAGAAGCTCAAGGTCCGCCCCCTGCGCCGCGTCTTGTGCTGCGGTCAGGCGCCTTTCAACGAGGGGATGCGCGACGACGCCCTGGAACTCGCGCGCCGCTTCCTCAAACACTGCGCGCCCGGCGTGCCGATCGTCGTGCCCTCGGGTTCCTGCGCGAGCATGCTCAAAATCTTCTATGCCGATCTGCTCGATGACGAGCCGGCCTTGCGCCAGCAGGCTGCGGCGATCCGCCCGTGGATTTTTGAGTTGTCGCAGTTCCTGGTCAACGTGCTCAAGGTCAAGTACGTGAGCGCGCGCTTCGAGCACACGGTCGCTTATCATCCGTCGTGCCATCTGATGCGCGAGCTGCACGTCGGCGACGAGCCGCGGCGGCTGCTGGGCAACGTCGCCGGGCTGAAGCTGGTAGAGTTCCGCAATCCCGAAGAGTGCTGCGGCTTCGGCGGGATGTTCGCAGTCAAATTTCCGGAGATTTCGACCGCGATGGCCGAAGACAAGATCGTCCGCCTCCAGGAAAGCGGCGCGGACACCGTCGTCGCCAACGACTGCGGGTGCCTGATGCAGCTTGGCGGCGCGATGCATCGGCGCGGGATCGCGATCCAGGTCCGCCATCTCGCCGAAGTCCTTGCCTCGCGCTGAACAAGTCCGGCTGCTAAAAAAGGCCGCTTGGAAATCCACGATAACCTGATTGCCCTCGGCAAGGTTTTCGTGGTCGCGCTCGCCGTCGGCCTCGATGTGCTCGCGGTCGCCGTCGGCGTCGGCGTGACGCGGCCAGGTCTGCGCGCGGGCGTAAGGATGGGCCTGGCTTTTGCCGGCGCCGAAATCGCGATGCAGCTGATCGGCTACGAGATCGGCGCCCAGGCGGGACAATGGCTCGGCGCGATCGCCGCCTACACCGGCTTTGCCCTCCTCGCAGTTGTCGGCCTCCTGATGCTGCGAAATGCGCTGCGCGCGTCAAGCGAGGCAGCTTTCGACGCAACTTCCGGGGGCGGCCTTCTGATGATCGCGCTATCGATCAGTCTGGATTCGCTGGCCGTGGGTATTGCGCTTCCCGCTGCGGGAATTTCAATTTTTCCGCTCATGATAACCGTCTCGATCACCACCACCGTTTTCACCCTGATAGGCCTGGCATTCGGCGCGCGCCTCGGCGAGCGCTACGAGCATGGGGCGGAAGGGCTCGCCGGCGCGATCCTGATACTCCTCGCAATTTTTTTCGTCGTCGAACGCGCTACGGGTTAGCGGTTGTGATTGTCGGGCTAGCGGACTAAAAGATATGGATAGACACCCACAATCGCGGCCAGTGGATGGGTGCCGGACCGGGCTACTTCGCGCGGCGCCTCCTCACGGCCGACAACCAAGGGAGAATCCCCGATGCAATATGATCTGATTATTCGCAATGGCACCGTGATCGATGGCTCCGGACTGCCGCGCTTCCGCGCCGACGTGGGAGTGACGGGCGGGAAGATCGCCGCGATCGGCCGGATTCGCGATCAGGCGCACGAGGTGATCGACGCCGACGGCCAGATCGTCGCGCCCGGCTTTATCGACGCGCACACCCATATGGACGCCCAGGTCTTCTGGGATCCGATCGGCACCAGCTCCTGCTTCCACGGCATCACCTCGGTCGTGATGGGCAACTGCGGCTTCTCGCTCGCCCCCTGCGGTGAAAAAGACAAGCTGCTCGTGATGCGCAATCTCGAGCGCGCCGAGGACATCTCGCCCGAGGCGATGCAGGCGGGCATCAAGTGGTCGTGGACCACCTTTGCCGAATATCTTGACGCCGTTGACAGGCTGCCCAAGGGCATCAACTACGCCGCTTACATGGGCCACTCGGCGCTGCGGACTTATGTGATGGGCGAGCGGGCTTTCGAAGAGGAAGCGACACCGGAAGACCTGGCCTTGATGAAGACGGAGATGCGCCGTGCGATCACCGCCGGCGCCGTCGGCTTTACGACCTCGCGCACGCGCAACCATCAGACCCCCGACGGCCATCCGGTCGCGAGCCGGATCGCCAACTGGAGCGAGGTCCGCGAGCTGGTCGGCGTGATGGGCGAACTCAACGCCGGCATTTTCGAGATCGCCGGTGAGGATACGGGCGTCGAGGGCGATCGTCTCGACGACTACCTGGTGCGGCTCAAGTCACTCGCCGTCGATACCGGGGTTCCCGTCACGTTCGGCATGTTCAGCACGCGGCGCGCACCCGATTACTGGCGCAACTATTTCCGCCTCGCCGACGAGACCGCCGCAGAAGGCGGCCGGATGTTCATCCAGGTGCATAGCCGCTCGCTCAACGTCCTGCTCTCGTTTGAGACCACGATGCCGTTTGACAAGCTGCCGTTGTGGCGCGAGTTGCGCAAGCGGCCGCTCGCCGAGCAGGAAGCCGCGCTGCGCGATCCAGCGACGCGGGCCAAGCTGGTGGCTGCCAGCCACGAACGGATCGAAGGCCGTCCGGTCGGCCCGGAAGCGCGCAACGCCAATTACAAGTGGCTCTTCCCGCTCGACCGCGCCACTCCGCCCTATCGCTCGATCGCGGAAATCGCGGAAACCTCGGGCAAGGATCCGGTGGACGTGCTGATCGATCTCGCGCTCGACAAGCACCTCAAGCAGTTCTTTCTGCAGACCCTGATCAACGAGAATCAGGATCATGTGCTCGAGATGATGCGTCATCCGCGCTCGGTAGTGACCTTCTCCGACTCGGGTGCGCACGTTTCACAGATCATGGATTCGTCGCTGCAGACCCACGTGTTGAGCCACTGGGTGCGCGAGAAGCAGGCCCTGACGCTCGAGCAGGCGGTCCGCATGTTGAGCTTCGTCCCGGCCTATCATTGGGGACTGGGCGGCCGCGGCCTCTTGCGCGAAGGCTACAACGCGGATGTCGTGGTCTTCGATCCCGAGCGCGTCACGCCGATGCTGCCGGAGCTCACGTACGATCTGCCGGCGGGTGCTCGCCGTCTCAAGCAGAAGGCCGAGGGCGTCATGGCCACGGTGGTGAACGGCCAAGTTCTCCTGCGCAACAACGAGCACACGGGCGCGTTACCCGGCAAACTGCTACGCGGCCCACTCGCTCATAGCGCATAGGGGCTCGAGGCGTTTTCTCCGATCTAAGAGGGCGCGAGCCTCCCAGCTCGCGCCCTTCTTTCTGCGGAGCAGCTTGCGCGGTATCCTTCGGCTGGAGTTGGGGATCGGGAGTATCGCTTATGAAATCGCGAGCTGACAAGGCGGGACCGTTAGCTAGGCGTTGCGACGAGGTACATCGCGCCTCTCACAATCCGGCATCTCCATGATTTTCTATCGGTTAGCTGAACGAAATGGTTGGCATCGGTCATTGCTGCGAAGTTGTTCTTATCGTAGAGAGCTACATTGTAACCCGCTGCGTGAAGAGCTTCCTGCATTGAAGTTTCCGAAATTGCGGTCGCTGACCTCTTGTAAGCTTTCGTATGGACCGTCATACGCGAGAAATCTCTCTTTCCACTCGACCCCGAGCCAGCCGGACGCCTCGCTCGAACGACGGTGCGGCATCGTGATCTAGCTCCTTCAGCTTTTCGGAAAGCCTGTCTAGATTAGAGCTGTCAGAAACGATCGAATTCGTGATCGAGGCAACCACATCAAAAGCCATCTTCAAGTCGCTGGCTTCGTCGCCATTGACAGCCTGCAACTCCGATAGAGGTCGGCGGAGGGTATTCTTCCGAACTCCACCAAGGCAAAGCGGCATTATGCTCTTTTTGGTAAACCAAAATGTTCCGCACTCAAACCAAACCCACGGCCTCGCGAGGCCACGATCTGACGCAACAAAAATGAGGAGAGCCGAGTGCTGCAGGGCTTGCTGAATCTCGGGGGACCATTTGGTGCCCGGAGCCAAGTCCGCAGGATCACTTGAACAGAATACTTTGACACCCGGTACGCGCCGCTCGATCTCCGATTTCAATAGCAATGCCATGTGTTCGTCGGACGCGGCATGGCTCAGAAACACTTTAGTACTGCGGCCGTGATTACTTGGAACAGTATCGGTCGGTTTGCGGATGCTCGCCGAGCGGCAGAATTCCTCGACTTGGGACTGGAGTCGCATGTGCGCGCCGACACTTCGATCGTAAAAATGGGTCGCGTTTTTCACCGACGAACTGACGCCGTCGCGCTGGCAAATCGCTTCAAACTGACTCTGCGGAACGTATGAGCAGTGAACCCAAAGCTCATCAATTTGACCACTGAGGATCCTGAACGCTTCGGGTGAAGATAAGTCCTGGACTTCCCGCAATAGGTCGCGGACAATTTCCCAAAGTCGGTCAGTCGCGTCTTCGATCTCTTTCGCGCATATGTCTGCAACCACTTGGATGAGCCCCGACTGGACGCATTGCAGTTCGGCCCGGAAGAAATGGTGGCGCTTAGACGACTCCGCAGCTAGTCGTTTTCGGGCGATCTGCATTGCTTGCTCGTCGAAGATCTGCCGATCCTGCCCTTCCGCTAAGGACCGCGCAATTGACACTTCGGCTGAGAGGCGAAGCGGTCGAATCGCCGAAGGCCGCCGCACCAATTTCGGAAAGCCACCGTGGCGCGGAGCGCTCCGCTAGTGGCGCGCACGATTCACGAGACTCTACGACGGGAATTGGACGGTGGCGGTGCCGATGACCAGACGCTCGGCCTCTTCGTTCTCGAGCCAGACGTCAATCTCGACGGTGCGGTCGGCGTCGTTCTTGTGCGTGACGAAGCCATGCAGCGAGATGGTGTGGTCGGGAATCACGGGCTGGCGATAGGTCGTGCCGAGACGAATCATCTTGGCGTCGCCCGCGTCGATCCAGTCGGTGACCAGCTTGCTCAGGATGGCGAGGCTCATGTTGCCGGGCGTGATCATCCCGGGTAGCCCCTCTTTGCGCGCGGCTTCGTCGTCGGTGAAGCGCGGCACCCACATGCCCATCGCGCGGGCGTAGGCGCGCACCTGGTCCTTGCTGAGATGCATCTCGGAGGGGCCGAGTTCACTGCCGATAACGACATCCGTGTAAAGCATTTGAGGCATGATAATCAGGGCCGGTTCATGAAGCGATGATCGATATGGGCGACCACTTCGTTGCGTTGGTTGGTGAGGGTCGAACGGATGACGACGAAGACCATCGAGCCGCTCCGTCCGGTTTTTTCGTAAATTTCTTTGACGTGCGAGCTCAGCGTGATGGCGTCGCCGGGGCGAATCGGCGCGACGAATTCGACATCCTTGCCGGCGTCGAAGCCCTGGCGTCCGAAGCGCGGGACGTGCTCGAAGAAATGGCGGCCGTTGCGGAAACTCACCGCGAAGGCGGGCGGCGCCGTCAGCCCACCGTAGGGGCCGTTCTTCGCAGCCACTTCATCGTTGTACAGCGGATTCTGATCGCCGATCGCCGCGGTGAAGGCGCGCACCGTGGCGGCGTCGACGGGCTGCGGGTCGGTGGTTTCGAACACCCGCCCGATCAGCGCGGGATCGTACTCGACTGCCATCACTTAACCTCAGCGCTTCCGGCTGGCGCCGGTTTGGTGGTTCCAGCCGGCGTCGCTGGGGCGGCCGGCGTCGCGACCGGTACCGCGTGCGGGACGGGTTTGCGGCGCGGGCGGAAATCGACCGGCTCGTAGGCGCCAGTGCGCAGTTCGCGGACCAGGTCTGTGATCGAGCGCACGTCGGCGGCGAAGCGCGTCGCGCAGAGTCCGATGAGGCTCACCAGATGGCTATCCGAGCCGCCGATCGCACGATAGCCATATTGCCGCACCAGGGCCTCGCTGCGTTCATCTTCGCCCTTGCGCGAACCGCCGTTGAGAACCTCGACGGCGACTACATTTTCGAGCGGCGGCCGCTTCGTGTAATGCTCACAAAGCCCGACGTTGGGACGCCCGGGGTGACACGGCACGGCGACACCACCCATCCGCGCGACCTCGTCGATCAACACCTGTGCCGGCAAGCGGACGTCGGCGAAATCAAAGCGCCGGGTCATCTCGTCGGTGACGCCGAAGACCAGCACGTGGCCGTACTCGGTTTCAACCTCCGAGGCCTTGAGCACCATCACGCCGAATTTGTCTTCGAGCGCGCGATAATCCGCGGTTTTGTCGAACTGGCGATGCTCGGTCAGGACGATGCCGTCAACCGGGCGTTCGGCGCGGCGCAGCTTGAGCCAGTTGAGATAGGCTTCGAGCGGCGCGCGACTGTCTTCAGAGGCTTCGCTATGACTATGGAGATCGAGAACAGTGCTCAATTGAGGTTTCTTCCTGCCTCGCCGGGCGCAATTTCGAGAGCGTCAGCAGGCGCTGATGCTCTCCGCGCAGCCTCGACGGGCACCCTTATTGTAGCCTGATTCGCTGCGAACCGACAGCGTTGGCGAGGTTCCCTTGCTGTATTCCGTAACTCAGCGGCCGGTGGCCTGTGACTGCGGCGTTGATGGTTCAGGAGTCGGATTGTCGCACTTGGAGCTTTCCGCAAAAAGTATTGCCTGGTCGTCGCCCGTATGGGTGGCGGAATCAATCCGCTCTTGCCGGACCCTATCGCAATCACCCCAAGTGCGGAAAGCTTCCGCTCTTGACCAATCGCTCTGCGGCGCATCTGTGTTGATGCCCTGGGTACCTGCCAAGGGCGGCACGATCAAATACCAAGCCGCAAATGCCAGCGCGATGTGCTGTATTCTCATCGTTTGCGTTTTCGCGCTCGCGGGAGCGCCGACGACCTCCTCCTACCCCGGGACATTCACCGGGCGAAACTTGACGAGCGTGACCTCGGGCGTGACGTCCTCGAAGACCGCTTCGACGGGCATATCGATTTTGACCTGGGCTGGCGGACACTGAACGATATTAGTCAGCAGCTTGACCCCTTCGTCGAGTTCAACCCAGGCCAGCACATAGGGCAACGCGTCGCGAAAACCGGAACTCGCGTTCTGGTTGGTAACGGTGAAGGTATAGATTTTGCCACGTCCGCCGCATTTGAGCCACTCGACCCGCGAAGACAAACAGCCCGTGCAGAGGGCGCGCGGATGAAAACGCAGGTCGCCGCAATCGCGGCACTTCTGGATATACAACTCGTGACGCTGGGCGGCTTCCCACCACGGCCGCATCTCTTCGTCGATATGCGGAAGCGGTTTCGCGTAACGCTTTTTCTCTTTTTCGTCGGCCATCCGCCTTGCTCAATCCTTCGATGATGCTTTCACTGATTGCTGAGAATCAGGGTCGCGCCGGAGTGACGCGTTCCGAGTTCGCCGCCGGTCCCATGGCATAAGGCGAGTGCGCAATCCTTAACCTGGCGCGGGCCGCACTCGCCGCGCAACTGCTTGACCGCCTCGATGACAAGGAAGATGCCGCGCATCCCCGGATGGTTCGACGAAAGCCCGCCACCATCAGTGTTGATCGGCAATGCGCCGTCGTAGCGCAGGCGTCCGCCGCTCACGAAAGCGCCGCCCTCGCCGCGCTTGCAGAAGCCCAGATTTTCGAGCGTCGCGAGCACCGTGATCGTGAACGAGTCGTAGATCATCGCCATGTCGATATCGGCTTGCGAAATCCCGGCGCGCTCGAAAGCGAGGCGGCCGGATTGATTCGCGGCGATTTCCAGAAAGTCGCGCTGGCCACGCGCCGCGTGACGCGCGGTCTCGCCTGTGCCGAGAATATAGGCAGGCTTTTTCTTGAGGTCCCGCGCGCGCGCGGCCGAGGTCACGACCAGCGCCCCGCCGCCGTCGCTGATCATGCAACAATCGAGCAGATGCAGGGGCGACGAGATGACGCGCGAGGCCAGGACATCGGCGACCGTGATCGGATCACGATATTTGGCGGCCGGATTCAGCGACGCATGATGACGCATCGTGACGGCGATTTCGGCAAGCTGCTCAGGCGTCGTGCCATAATCGTGCATATGGCGCTGCGCGATCATCGCATAGGCGCCGACCGTCGTCGGCCCGTAGGGCGACTCGAACTGATGACAGGGATCGCCGCCAGCCCCGCCGCCGGTGCCCACGGCGAAGCGCGACGACGCCGCAGTCGAGCCATAGACAATGACGGCGACGTCGCACAGCCCGGCGTGGATCGCGGCCGCCGCATGAGCGGTATGGGCGACGAACGACGACCCGCCCATGTTGGTGCCGTCCATATAATTCGGCGTCAGATTGAGGTAATCGCAAAGCCCGACAATGCCCATCACACTCATGCCGATGCCGGCCGAGAAAAGCCCGTCGACGTCCTTGATCGTCAGCCCGCAGTCGTCGAGCGCGCCGCGGATACTCTCCGCCATGATCTGGTACATGCTTTTGTCGGGAGCGAAACGACTGGGATGTTCGTAAACGCCCGCGACGGCGGTCTTGCGACTCAGACTCATGCCACTTCCTCTAGCTTAGTGCGGACAAGAACTTTTCCAGCGCCGCGTTGACGGCGGCGGGTTGCTCGGTCGTCAGGTTGTGGGCCGCGTCGGCAATTACTTCAAGGCGCGCGCCCTTGATGTGCTGTTGGAGAAATTCCGCGTCGGCAGGGGGCGTCGTCGCGTCGTCGCGGCCGGCGAGGATCAGCGTGGGCGCCGCGATGCGCTCGAGCGCCGCGCGCAGATCGACCTGCGAAGCCGCCACAATATCGCCCCAGCGCACTCGCGGATCGGTGCGAATCTGCTCGCCCCAGCCCTCGCGGATGACCTCCGGATGCTCGGCGATCGTCTTGGGCGCGTAGCCGCCATTCTCGAACGGCTGCCCCATCCGCCCCATTGTGACCGCGCGCCAGGTCTCACGGAGTTCGTCGGGGAGGGAAAATTTCGCCGCGGTCGCCATCAGAACCAGCCCCTGCACCCGCGACGGATAGCGCGCCGCGAGATCCATCGCGACCGCACCGCCCATCGAGCGGCCGACGATCACCGCCGTCGCGAGCTTGAGCGCGTCGAGGAATGCGACGACGAAATCCGCGTAGTCCCCAATGGTGCCCAGACCTTCGACCCCGGCGCTGCGCCCGTGCCCGGGCAGGTCCGGCGCGATCGGGCTGTGCGCCGCACCCAGATGATCGTACTGCCGATGCCACGCATGCGCGTTCGACCCGGCCGCATGAATCAGGATCAGCGCGCGGCCGCGCGAGAAGTCAGGAATGACGTCGGGCAGCGTCGTCTTACCGACGTAGTAGTAATAGGTTGCGAAGCCACGAACGTCTACGTATTTGGTCGGCATCGGCCAGTCCTACGGAAAATCTCGCTGCCGGTTAGCTATTAGGTTTGGTTGCGGCTTGTCAACGCCACGCGACCGTCGCGATAGTTCAGCCGGCGGTCACCGCAGCCGGCTGACGAGCGCTTGCGACTTCGCGTCATGCGCCTTTGCGCCGACCACGCGTGGCGATGGGCGCCCCGCCGGAGACTTGCGCCATTTCCCACTGCTCGATCGCAGTGCGGTTGAAGCGCCAGTTACTGCCGACGCGAAAGCCGGGCAGACGCCCTTGCCGCAATAGACGATAAATCGTCGTGGGATGAACGCGCAGGTGTTCCGAGAGTTCCTTTATCGTGAAGATTTCGTCCGACGCAGCCATCGCAGTCGCCCCCCCAACGTCTGCACCATGTGAGATTTCGGTTTTTACTCGCCTACCGACCTTATACTCTGACGAGCGCGAGAGCGAGCGAAACTGCGGTCAAAGTGTCTTTCGCAACGTAATTCCTGCAAAAACCTTTCCTCATTGCCGAAAAGCTACAGTCTACAACGGATGGGAATTTATCTTTTAACAACTTTAGTTATCTTGAATTAGCTACAAACCTGCGTTGCCGGGTCTCGCCCCCACCTTCCCGTGACAGGCCATGCGTTCGGTCTCGCATGGCGGTGCCGATCGCGATGTGCTATGCATCGCGAAAACCGGGAGAAGCATTATGGGCGCAGTCGAAAACAAAGCTATGGTTCAGGACGCTTTCGCGAAATGGAGTCGCGGTGATGGCGGCGGTTTCTTCGCCCTGCTCGCCGACGATGTGCACTGGACGGTGATTGGCAGCACGCCAGTCTCGCGAACTTATACGAGCAAGCGCGCTTTCCAGGAGGGCGCCGTCCATCCGCTCGGCGAAAAGCTGAGCGGCGCGATCCAACCGACGGTCCGCGATATCATCGCGGAGGGCGACAAAGTCGCGCTGCAATGGGAAGGACGCGCCACTGGCAAGAACGGCACGATTTACCATCAGACCTATTGTTGGGTGATGCGCTTCGAGGGCGGCAAAGTGCGCGAGGGCACCGCCTATCTGGACACCGAGTTGATCTCGCAACTCTGGAAGTAAAGCGATGCGCGTAAATAAACTGCGGGCAACGCTCAAGGCCGGCGGCATCGCGCTCGGGACCATCATGTGGGAGACACGCGCGCGCGGTGTCCTCCATACATTGGCGCAGGCCGGGATGGATTTCGTTTTCATCTGCATGGAGCATTCGGCCTACAATCTCGAGACCGTGACTGAGATGGTTGCGCATGCACACGCGGCCGCGATCACTCCGGTCGTACGCATTCCTGATTTGCAGTACCAGTACGTAACCCGCCTGCTGGACTCAGGCTGCCAAAGCCTGATCGCGCCGCATCTGCGCAGCGGCGAGGAAGCCCGGCGCTTCATCGAGTATGCGAAATACTATCCCGAGGGGCGGCGCGGGATGGCTATTCTGAATAACGCCGGGGTCGAATACGAGAGCGTCGAGCCGCGGGCGGCGATCACGCATGCGAACGCCAATACTCTGCTCGCGGTTTTGATCGAGACGCGCGAGGCGGTCACGAACGCCGAGGAGATACTCATCCCGGGGATCGATCTCGTATTGGTAGGACATCAGGACCTGGCGCAGAGTTTCGGCGTGCCTGGCGAGTTCGGCCATCCGGAGGTGCGTGCAGCCACGGCGCGCGTGAATGCACTCTGCAAAGCGCGCGGGATCGCAATCGCAGGCGCGATCAATCACCCGGAGAATGTCAAAGCCGTGGTGGACACCGGCGCGCAATTCCTGCTGTACGGCACCGATCTGCTGCTGATCCGGCGCGAGGCGGAACGCGCGGCCCAAGCGCTCGCGCCCTACCGCAAAGCACGATCGGCCTGAGCAGCACGTTCACACAGCACCTATTCGCTAACTGGAGAAATCAAGATGGCAGGAATTCTGGATGGGAAAGTTGCATTGATCACGGGCGCTGGGTCGGGAATCGGCCGCGCGACAGCGAAAATCTTTGCGCGGGAGGGCGCCCGCTTGGTGCTGGCCGACATCGTCGCCGACGCGGTGCAGGAGACCGTCGCGACAATCAAGCAGTCGGCTGGAGACGCGCTTGGTCTCACGGCTGACGTCGCGAAGTGGAGCGACGTCGAAGGACTGGTCGGCAAGGCGGTCGAGACCTATGGGCGGCTCGACTGCGCCTTCAACAACGCGGGAATCGAAGGTGAAGCCGCGCTGACGCACAAGTGCAGCGAGGAAAACTGGCATCGTGTCATCGCGATTAACCTGACCGGCGTTTGGCTCTGCATGAAGGCGGAGATTGCCCAGATGCTCAAGCAGGGCGGCGGCGGCGCGATCGTCAATACGTCGTCAGTGGCTGGCATCGTCGGCTCGGTCGGTGGTCCGGCCTATGTCGCCTCGAAGCACGGCGTCGCCGGCCTCGCGCGCGCCGCCGCACTCGAATACGGCAAACACAACATCCGGGTCAACGCGGTATGTCCGGGGCCCATCCGCACGCCGATGCTCGGACGGCTGGCGCAGCTCACCAAGAGGGGCGAGGCCGGCTTTGCCCGCGCCGAACCGCTGCGGCGACTGGGCGAGCCCGAGGAGATCGGCGAGGCGGTCGCGTGGCTCTGCTCGGATCACGCGTCGTTCGTCACGGGCCTGCCGATGCCGGTGGACGGCGGCTTTTTCGCGCAATAGTTAATCGGTGCCCCTGCTTGCACATTGGGATTGACTACGATGCCATATACTCAATTGCTCTATGAAAAGGTCGAGCGCATCGGGCGGATCACGCTCAATCGGCCGCGCTATCGCAATGCACAGTCGACGGTGCTGCTCAAGGAGCTCGATCACGCTTTTGAAGAAGCCGCGTTCGACGCCGAAGTCAAAGTAGTAATCCTCGCCGGCGCCGGGGAGCATTTTTCCGCCGGCCACGACCTCGGCACCCCGGATGAGCGGGAGAATCCGAATAGCTACTTCAATACGAAAGGGCTGGCGAATCGGCATATCCGGTCGTGGGAGATCTTCCTCGACAACACGCTCCGCTGGCGCAATCTGCCGAAGCCGACGATCGCGCAAGTCCAGGGCTTCTGCATCTTTGGCGGCTACATGTTCGCCTCGGCGATGGATTTGATCGTCGCGGCGGACGACGCGATGTTCCTGCCCTCGATTACGCAGTACTTCACCGCGCCCTGGGATGTCGGCGTGCGCAAGGCCAAAGAGATACTCTTTCAGAGCCGCTTCATCGACGCGCAGGAGGGGCTCAGAACCGGATTGGTCAACCTCGTAGCGCCGCGCGCCGAGCTCGAGAAAGAGACGTTGGCGCTTGCCGCGCGGATCGCGGAGACCGACGCCTTCACGCTGCGGATGCTCAAGTTCGCGATCAATAACGCGCAGGACGAGATGGGCTTCCATACCGCGGTGCGCAACGCGCACTCCCATCATTTTCTCACCCGCGTGCAGGAATACGCGAGTTGGGACAAGGGTGAGGGTCGCGGCCCCAAGCGGATGCCCGGTGTCGAGCAGGCGCTAAGAAAGTCACAAAAACGCGACTAAGACATCACGACGACTCGGCATTCCCAAGAAGGGCAGGAGTAAAGGTGGAATTCGAATTCACGGATAGTCAGAAGGAAATTCGGCAGGCAGTGGCCGCATTGTGCGCTCGCTTCGGCAATGAGTATTGGCGCTCATGCGACGAGCGCAATGCCTATCCGGACGAATTCGTAAAGACCATGAGCGACGCCGGCTGGCTGGCCGCGCTCATCCCGCAGGAGTATGGCGGCGCCGGATTGGGAATGCTCGAGGCCGGCCTGATCCTTGAAGAAGTGAATAAGAGCGGCGGTAACGCGGTCGCCTGCCACGCCCAGATGTACACGATGGCCGCGATTCTCAAGCACGGCTCGGCCGCACAGAAGCAGCAATATCTGCCGCGGATCGCATCGGGCGAGCTGCGGCTGCAATCCTTCGGCGTCACCGAGCCGGACGCCGGTTCCGAGACTCCGCGCATCAAGACGTTTGCCCGTCGCGTGGGTGACAACTACGTAATCAATGGGCAGAAGATTTTCACCTCGCGCTATCAGCATTCGGACATGCTACTGCTGCTCACGCGCACCACGCCTTTCGACGAGGTAAAAAAGAAAACCGACGGCATGAGCATTTTCCTGGTTAATACCAAGGAGAATGGCAGCGCGATCAAAGCGGTGCCGATCGCCACGATGGTCAATCATGGCACCAACCAGTTGTTCATCGATAATCTCGTTCTCCCGCGCGAGGCGCTGGTCGGTGAAGAAGGTAAGGGGTTCTCCTGCCTGCTGAGCTCGCTCAATGCCGAACGCATCCTGGTCGCCAGCGAATCGGTCGGCGATGGCCGCTGGTTCGTCGATTACGCGACTAAGTATGCAAATCAGCGGCGCGTCTTCGACCGGCCCATCGGTATGAATCAGGGCGTGCAATTCCCCATCGCCAAAGCGCATGTCTCAGTCGCGGCGGCGGACCTTATGCGACTCAATGCGGCGGCGAAGTTCGACGCCGGAGTGCCGTGCGGCGCGGAAGCGAACATGGCCAAGTACCTCGCCACCGAGGCGGCGTGGGAAGCAGGCGAGGCCGCGATGAACACCCTTGGCGGCTACGGCTTAACCAAGGAATACCATGTCGAGCGCAAATGGCGTGAGGCGCGCCTCTATCGCACGGCGCCAATCGCGAACAATCTAGTCTTAAGTTTCGTCGCGGAACATATACTCGGCCTCCCGCGATCGTACTGAAGCCAGAGGCAGCAGCCTCGCGAATGTTTCTACGTAATTAAGCCACGCCTAGCTCCGAGGCCCATTTGAGCATGTCGCGCGCGACCTTGAGGTGAGCAGTATCCACCATCATGCCGTTGAAGGTCACGACCGAAGAGCCTTCGCTTTCGCACTTCTCGACCGCCGCGATTAGCTCTTTCCAGTGAGCGATTTCCTGCGCGGTCGGCGTGAAGACCTCGTTGACGATCGCCACATGTGACGGATGGATTAGCAGCATCCCCATGTGACCAAAATTTTTCGTGAGAATCGCCTCCTTGCGCAATCCGTCGAGGTCCTGGATGTCCCACCATCCGCGACCGCCCATCGGATAGGGCACGTTGGCCGCGCGCGCGTCGAGCAGCACCTTCGAGATGTAGTAGAAGGCTTCGTGACCCTCCGGCGTCCACTGAAACCCGATCGCGCGGGCGATGTCGCCGTCCTTGCCGGTGAGACCGCCCATATGCACGACGCGCGGCGAAGCGATGCCGACTTCGTACGCCTGGCGCATCCCTTGCGCGGTCTCGAGCACCGGATAGATCAGGACGGTGCCGAGTTCGATGCCGTGCTTGCGTTCCAAGAATTCAAGGATGGTGTCGGCGCGCTTGACGTCTTCGGGTCCGGTGACCTTGGGCAACATCACGCAGTAGAGTTCCTTGCAGACCACCGCGTCGAGATCGGCCCAGGTCAGTCCAGTCTCGAAATCGTTGACCCGCACCATCATGGTCTGGCCTGCGCCGCCGAGCTCCTCGATCATCTTGCGCACAATCGGCCGCGCCTTAGGCTTATCCGGCAGCGCGACCGCGTCCTCAAGATCGAGGATCAGGGCGTCAGCGCCAAAGCGCGGCGCCTTCTGGATGCGATCTTCGCGGTTACCGGGGACGAACAGGGCGGAACGGACGGGCTTCGCACGGCGCATGATCGGTTTTCTCCTGATTGGTAATGGTCTGGCTATTACTTAGCATCCTGCGCGACGATTGGCAGGGTGTCGCGCGAACCGATCAGGGCATCGGATGCTGTTGGGTGAGGCAGTGGATCGCGCCGAGACCCCAAACGAGATCGATTGAAGGAATCGCGACGACACGGCGGCCCGGAAACAGCCGCGCGAGAGTCGCCGCGGCAATCGCGTCCGCGGCACATTCGAACGACGGCATAATCACGCCGCCGTTGACGATGTAGAAATTGGCATACGACGCGGGCAGGCGCGCGCCCTCGTGATGTAAAGCCGCGGGCATCGGCAGGGTTTCGATCACAAAGGGGCGCCCGGCGCCATCGCGCAGCGCCCGCAGTCGCGCGAGATTCTCGCGCAACACGCCATAATTCGCGTCGGCCGGATCCTCCTCGACGACCGTCACGATCGTATCGGGCGCCGTGAAGCGTGCGAGGTCGTCGATATGGCCGTCGGTGTCGTCGCCCGCGATGCCCTCGCCGAGCCAGAGGATCTGCTCGACGCCCAGATAGACGCGCAAGTAGTCTTCGATCTCCGCGCGGGTCAGATCGGGATTGCGGTTGGGATTAAGCAGGCAGGATTCTGTGGTCAGAACCGCACCCGCCCCGTTTACATCGATCGAGCCGCCCTCGAGGACGAGTCCCGGCTCGATCACTTCGAACCCGTAACGCTCCCCCAGTTGATGCGGCACAACGTCGTCGAGATCGAAGGCGCCGTACTTCTGGCCCCACGAATTGAAGCGCCAGTCGAGTGCGATTTGCGGCGCGACGCCCACTGGTTCGCCATCGCGCCGGTTAACGAAGATTGGTCCATGATCGCGGATCCAAGAATCGTTGGTGGCGATCTCGACGAGTTCGATCCGATCGCTCCGCTTCGGCTGACCGGACAGCGCCGCCGCCTCGCGAATGAACCGGCGGATCTCGTCGACGTCTGCTCCCGGCTGAACCAGGATACGCACGGGCTCGAAGCTCGCGATCGCCTCCGCCATCTGCGCAAAGATCGGTGGAATTGGTTCGAATTTGCCCGGCCAGGTATCGCGGTTGTGCGGCCAGACAATATAAGTCGCCGCGTGAGGCGCCCACTCCGGCGGCATCCGATAGCCGGCGAGGCGCTGTCGATCGGCCGGCGGAATCATCGCCGCCTCAGCCGCGCATGCGCCGTGTCAGATCAGAGTAGGCGTCGATCCGGCGATCACGCAGAAAGGGCCAGTTGCGGCGCGTCTCCTCGATGGCGTTCAGGTCGCAGCTCACGATCAGAATTTCCTCATCGGTATGACTGGCCCGGACGAGTACTTCGCCGAATGGGTCGCAGACGAATGAACCGCCCCAGAAGGTTAATTCGCCTTCCACGCCGACGCGATTCACCGCGGCGACGAAGACGCCGTTGGCGATCGCGTGCGAACGCTGGATCGTCTCCCACGCCGAATACATTTTGTGGCGCAGCGGCGCGGGCATCTCGGGCGTCCAGCCGATCGCGGTCGGATACGAGAGGATCTGCGCCCCGGCCATCGCGGTCAGCCGCGCCGCTTCAGGGAACCATTGATCCCAGCAGATGAGTATGCCGAGATTGGCTGCACTAGTTGGATGCGCGGTGAAATCAAGATCGCCAGGCGTGAAATAAAACTTTTCGTAATATCCCGGATCGTCCGGGATGTGCATCTTGCGATAATGCCCGGCGACGCGGCCCTGATCGTCAAGCACAATCGCGGAATTGTGATAGACGCCCGCGGCGCGGCGCTCGAAGATCGGCGCGATAATCGAGACGTGGCGCGCCGCCGCAACCCGCCCGAGGGTTTCGCTGCTCGGCCCCGGAATTGGCTCGGCTAGATCGAAGTTGGCGTTCTCTTCGCTCTGGCACGGATACCGCGAGCGATAAAGCTCTTGCAGGCAGACGACATTCGCGCCGCGCGCGGCTGCTTCCTCGATCCGCGCCGCGGCCTTGTCCAGATTGTGCTGCGGCTCGCGCTCGCAACTCATCTGGATCAGCGCGATTGTGACCTGTCCCGCGTCCATCATCGATGATCAGATAGCAGGCGCCACGGCCTCGTGCTACGCCGCACAATTACGAATCGTTTATCGCACGAATTGAGCGGCTGGATCACGGTTTCAGCGCATCAGCGGCATCACCAACTCGGCGAAATCGCGAAAAACTTTGCGCTGATATTCGGCGGGCGGCAACAGGCTCACACCCATCAGGCCATTGCGCTCCATCTGCTTCACCTGATGCACAATCTCCTCCGGCGTGCCGGCCAGGCAGACTCCGCGAATCGCTTCCGGCGTGACGAAAACCTCCTCGCCCGACTGCATGTAGGTGCAATGACCGTCGTGAATCTGGCGGAAGCGCTTCTCCGGCGGCAGGCTGAAGCTCGCGACGTGTTCGAGATAGCGCCCCCAGTTATTGCGGAAGTAAGGCGGAATCAGCTCGTCCTTCTTGCCGAGGTCACTCCAGATTTCGTAGGCGAAATGCAGGATCGCGGTCACCCACGATCCGGTCTCCTGAATCACCCGTTCGTCGCTGAGCTTTTCGCCCGGGCGCAGCACGCACGCCGAGGTCAGCGTAGTCGTCAGAAAAGGTTGCGGCAGCTTGCGCCCGGCTTTCTTCGCCCCCGCTTCAATCAGCGCGAGCTTGGGCTGGATGTCATCGGCGCCGGCGGTGACCCAGCCGTCGCCAAACGCGCCGGCCGATTCGCACGCCTTGGGGCCGTTGGCCGCAACGTAGATCGGAATCGGCGTCTCCAGATTGATGAAATGCCGATCGCGATGCAGGAACTGGATCTCCCGCGTCTGATTATTGAATGTATAATCGACCGCCTCGCCGTTGAGCAGCGCACGGACCACGCGCAGATATTCGCGGAATTCCTTGATCGGCATCGGATGCTGCCCCATCACGCGCATCGCGGTATGCCCCGTGCCGATGCCCAGAAACACCCGCCCCGGCGCGATCTGATTAATCGTCGCAATCGAGTGCGCCGTCACCGGCGCGATCCGGGTGCCGGGAATCGCGACGCCCGTGCCGATCTTGATCCGGCTCGTATGCTGCGCCGCCAGCGCCATCACGGCATAGCAGTCCGACCAGATCATTTGCGAATCGGGAATCCAGGCGCGGTCATAGCCTAACTCCTCGACGTAACGGATAAGGTCCCATTTGCTGATGTGGGTATCGACGCAGACGCCAAATTCCATTGCGATCTCTCCTGGTACAGTGTCCCGCAATTAACTTGTATCATTTACTGCCTGCATCCTCGGCAGCCTAATCCTAAGCCCCTTCGTCTGGACCAGCCGCGCTGATCAAATTCTCGAAGCGATCTCCTGAGTCTGTCACCGAATTCCAGGCTCAGGTTACTAGGACCTTTGTGTAAATGAGTTCCGAGCGAACACGCCGATTCTATTATCTTCTGCCGACGGCTCTCTCGGAATGAGGTAGCCACTCTCACTAGCAGTAAGCCGCTCGTGTCATTCTCAGCCCTTCGGCCCTGAGGGGCCTCAAGGGTAAACTCAGCGTCCACTGCCCCGAATGGGCAGCGAAAAATCCCGGATTCCTTTCTCCGTAGATTCCCTCAGAACGATAGTGCTACTTTCTCAAGCATCAAACCCTTTTTGTCATCCTGAGCGAAGGCGGCTTCCGCCGCAGTCGAAGGACCTGCGCGAAGCGCTTCTGTCAAAGCGAGTTGTGCCGAGCTTCCCTACGCGCGCCCAGCTGCGGAAAGTCCCTCTCCCTGACCAGGGAGAGGGCAAGCATCGGGCGCGAAGCGTCGATGCACGGTGAGGGTCAATCCACATACGCGCACCCCTACTGCCCCGGCATCACCGACATATACACCGTCCGGAACGTCCGCGACTTGAACTTCCACTCCTCGCCGACCTTGACGTACTCGTCCGCGTACCACCCCGCCCCAACCCATTCCATATCTTTCTTCAGGTTGCGCAACTCGACGTAGCAGCGGCCCGTCGCCCGTCCACTACCGGCGAGATCGATCACGTGATTATGGATATAGGGACGCGGCGTCAGCGGACCCTGCGTGATTCCGCCGTAGAGCTTCGCCAGCCCCTCGCGGCCGCTCGCGCGATGCTCCCGCTTTTGGCCCTTGGTGATGAACTCGCCGTCGACCGCGAACAAGTCGACAATCCCGCTCATGTCGTTGCGCCACACGCAGTCGCAATACTTGAGCGGCAGCTCGCGAATCGCCTCGCGATCGGCCAGCTCGCCCGCCATCTGCTCGATACTCTTCGCCATCGCTCACTTCTCCTGCGTGCCGGTCGTTCCGGCCGCCATTTTCGGCTCCATGTGGACCATCTGCGCCCGCCGTGACTGAAATTTCCAGGCGTCGCCGACCTTGACGTATTCGTCGTTGTAGAAGCCCGTCCCGAGCCAGCTCAGCTTGTTGCTCGCGTCGCGGATTTCGACGTAGCAGCGCCCGCTCGCCCGCCCGTTACCCTTGAGCTCGATCACGTGGTTATGGATGTACGGACGCGGCGTCAGCGTCGTCAGTCCCGCCTTGTAGGTCTTTTCCAATTCGGCGCGTCCCTTGTTCGTAGTCTCCTTATTATTGCCGACGATCGTGAATACGCCATCGTCCACGAACAGGTTGACCAGCCCTGCGACGTCGCCCTGCCAGACGCAGTCGCAGTAGCGCTGCGGCAACTCGCGGATCGCCTCGCGATCAGCCAACTCGGTCACTATCTCTGCGATATTCTTCGCCATCGCCCTACCCTCCCGGATTGTAATTCGAGCCCTTAATTCGGCCTCGTCGTTCGCCGTGCGCGCCGATGTGCAACCTCGCTCGCGCCGGCCGCTATCCCGTTATCTACAGCGATCCCTAGCACCGAACACCCCCACCCTCAAAACGCCGCCGTTCCATCGATGCGGCCTCCTACACGCAGCGCTTGTTTCCCGATGGCGTGCCGCACCTCGTCGGCTGCGGCAGTGTATGCTCTCTATTATCGAGCAGCGCAACGTTTTCGATCAGCACATACGTCGTCTCTCATTAGCAACTCTCGAATGTTTTCCGCCGGGGTGACGATAACAATCCCCGCATTTAACGCGGTCGCTATGGTTTCGTCTGTGGATTTAGTCAGAATATTGTAATGCCCAGATACTACTCCGAGGAGTCCCGTCAGATTACCGGTCCGCGCTAACACATCAACATGCTCTTTCCGATTGGATTGGGTTATTACATCGAGAGGTGATTTCGGCTTGTCAGGAACCCGCTCTGCAACGATGGCCGTCGAAATGTCGTACTTGAAATGCCAAAACATCGGCGCACCGCTTAAACCTCCCCACGAATGAGCGTCGACCAGATATGCTCTAATCAAACTATTCTGTCTCTTGGTTTCAAGAGCAATCAGCTCCTCTCCCGGCATTCGCGCGATATTACCAAACCGCACCACGGGGAGATTGCGATTTGCGCCAGCCGATTGAACAAACAGACCAGGTGCAAATACTTCATCGCCGAGTTGCACCTCTATTATCTCCGAAGGCGGTGGTGTCACAGCAGCCTGCCCGGGATTCGCCGCCTCTCGAAAGCGAGCCAGATCGATGCGAGACTGACTATCAATAAACACGTACAGAGGAACGCACTCAAAGGAGTATCTCGAGCGATCCAAATCGATCAGAATCGCGGCGATATCGGCCTTGTCGTGCTTGAACCATTCGTTCTTGTCAGTATCGTGCTCTTCATAGCCCGGGAGTGGGGGCGTTGGAACGCCTCGATGAGTGTTCAACCGGATTGTTATAGAGCGCCCATAGGCCGACTCAATGCTGTGAAGCGCCGTAATAAAATAAATCCAGTTTCTGCTATTCTCCTCAACCTCAACAAAAAAGCCGGTCCCGCTAGGATCGTGTCCTGTCTCCATCAAGAACGCCACGCAGTCAGAGAAGTAAGGCGGTATTCGCACAGAGCCTCTTTTCCTTTAGCGCGTGCTCGGCATTCGATGGCCCGCGGTATAGCCGCCATCCACCACGATCGCCTGTCCCGTAATGAACGAGGCATCGTCGGAACACAAAAACAATGCCGTCTGCGCAATCTCCTCGGGCTTGCCGATCCGGTTGAGCAGATGCAGTGCCGTAAATGCTTTGAGCGCCCGCTCCCGCCGTTCCGGCGTCAGCGTCTCATAACCGGTATCGAACAGCGGCGTCCCGATCCCGCCGGGACAGATACAGTTGACCCGGATTCCATATTCCGCGTAATCCATCGCCATCGACTTGGTCAGCAGAATCACCCCGGCCTTGGCCGCGCAGTAATGCGACATCCGCCGAATCCCCTCCATCCCGGCGACCGATGCCGTACTCAGTATCACTCCGCCCTTTTTCATCAGCTCGGGCAGTGCGTACTTCGCGCCCAGGAACACCCCCTTCAAGTCAATGTCGAGCGTGCGATCCCACTCCTCCTCGGTCATCAGATGGAGCAACTTCGATTCCCCGATCCCGGCGTTGTTGTAGATAATATCCAGGCTTCCAAACTGGCGCACGGTCTCGCTCACCATCCGCTCGGCGTCGGCCGCCTTCGACACATCGGTCCTGATCACGATCGCGCTGCCACCGCCCTGAGCGATCTCCGCCGCCACCGCTTTTGCCTGCTCCTCCGACCAGTCGGCGATCGCGACCTTCGCTCCCTCGCGCGCAAACAGCAGCGCCGTCGCCTTACCAATCCCCGAGCCGCCCCCGGTAATTAATGCGATCTTGTTATTCAGCTTGCCCATATACCCAACTCCTTCGAACCACTCAGGCCCGTCAAGAATAAAACTACTGATTGTCCGTCAAGGATGAAATCCTTCACTTACGCCTTTCGCCCGCATAAAGATGTTGACCAAATGTTTCACGCGAAACATTTGTTTCAGCGTCAAAACACTTTCCGCTCCGTTGTCGCGCTCTTGCAGGTTCATGCGCCTGGCGTTTCGCACGTGTTTTACCGACCAAGCGCTGACAAAATGTTTCGCGTGAAACATTTTGCTAATCGATTCCTTGAAAGCGCGCCTGCGGAGCAGCGTGCTGCCCGAACGGTGAAACCCACGCCGTCGAAACAAATGTTTCACGCGAAACATTCGGTGCGTGAGCCGGGGCGGTAAAAGAAATCAGGAGCGGCCGATGAAAAAATGCACCGAGCGGTCCGCGAAGGCAATCACCGGCGGTGGGTAAAGCCCCAGAATGATGGTCGCCAACGCCAGCGCCCCGATCAAACCGTAATTCCACAGATCCCCGGTGAAGGGGGGCGCGCCCTCTTCCGGATCCTCGAGAAACATCGCCCGCACCGGCCGCATGTAATAGTAGAGCGACACCACGGAATTCAGAATCCCGATTACCGCCAGGATGAAGAAACGCTGGCGCACCGCCGCGGCAAAAACGTAGAACTTGCCGATAAAGCCCACCGTCGCCGGAATCCCGGTCAGCGACAGCAAAAAAATTGCCAGCGCGATCGCCGGCGCCGCTCCGCCCCGCGCCGCCAGCCCGCGATAAGCGCCCAGATCCTCGCGCCCAGTCGCATTCCGAACTACCAGCACCACGACGAACGCGCCCGCGTCCATTACGTAATAGGCAAAAAGATAGACCAGCATCGCGCGGATGCCATCGTTCGACAGCAGCACAAAACCCATCAGCGCGTAGCCCGCCTGCGCGATACTCGAATATGCCAGCAGCCGCTTCAGATTGTCCTGTTGCAGCGCCGCGAGATTTCCCAGGGTCATCGTCACGGCGCAGATGACCAGCAGCAGTTGCGGCCACTCGACGCCGCGCAGCCCCTGCCAATTCCCATCCGAAGCAACACGCGAAATCGCCGGATAGAAAAACCGCGTGAGCAAGGCGAAGCCCGCGGCTTTCGAGCCCACGGCGAGAAAGGTCGTAATCGGAATCGGCGCGCCCTCATAGACGTCGGGCGCCCACATATGAAAAGGCACGGACGCGATCTTGTAGCCGAGCCCGGCCAAGATCAGCACCAGGGCAATGAATACCGTCAGCGGCGGAGCGTGCCCATTAGTGAGCAGCGCGCGATTGATTGCACCGAAATCGAGCGCGCCGGCCAAGCCAAAGATCCAACTCATGCCATAGATCATCAGACCCGACGCGACGCCGCCGTAAATCAGATATTTGAGCGCCGCTTCCTGCGAGCGCCGGTTATGCCGCACGACCCCGGTCAGCACGTACGACGTCAAGCTCACGAACTCAAGCGCGAGATACGCCATCAACAAGTTGACCGATTCGGCCATCAGGAGCATACCCAGAGTACTCGCAATCAGTACTGCATAGTATTCTCCCTGCTCACAGCTCTTGATCTCATCCGAGCCGATCGACATCCAGCTCGCGACCAGTGCGGCGAGCACGATCAGGACACGGAAAAATGTCGCGAACGGGTCATACACCAGCATTCGATTGAACAGCCACGCCTCGTCGGAATGCGATTCGAGACCGATGACTAACAGGGCCAAGGCGACGGCGACGAGCGCCAGCTCTCCCAGATAGGACTTGTCCCTCAACACCAAATCAATCAACACCAGCATCAGCGCCGCCGCCATCAGCAATAGTTCCGGGTAGAAATATCGCAAGCTCGCGAGATTGCCGAGGTCCATTTCAGCCTCAGTGGAACGCGAGCGTAAACCCAGTTGCCGCGCCAGCCACAATCTGATTGAGGTGATCCAAAGAAGTTTGCAAAAGCATCAGCAGCGCGTGCGGGTATACTCCCAGTACTAGTACGATGACCGCAAGGGGCGCGAGTGTAAACACTTCGCGTGCACTTAAGTCGGGCAACCGATTATACTTCTCGTTAAGTGGGCCCAGGTAGATGCGCTGAAAGCACCACAGAAGGTAGCCTGCCGTCAGGATCGCGGTGCCGGCGCCAAACACGGTCATTATCGGATGCGTCTGCCAGGAACCCAGCAAAACCAGCACCTCCGATATGAATGCTGAAAGCCCGGGCAGTCCCATGCCGGCAAAAAAAGCGAAACCGGTTATTCCAGTGTATAGCGGCATCTGATAAGCCAGTCCGCCGAACCCGTCGATCTCACGATGGTGCGTACGGTCGTAAATAACGCCGACCAGAATGAACAGCATGGCCGTGATTGTTCCGTGATTAAACATCTGCAGCACGGCGCCATTGATTCCGACGGCAGTGAACGACGCCATCCCGAGCATCACGTAGCCCATGTGACTAATCGAAGAATATGCGATCAGCTTTTTATAGTCAGTCTGCGCCATGGCGCACATAGCGCCGTATACGATATTGATCGTGCCGATGACGCCTAAAAACAGCCACGCCAGGTCGTGGCTCGCGGCCGGGAAGATCGGGAAGTTTACCCGCAAGATTCCGTAGGTACCCATTTTGAGCAAGATGCCCGCCAGAATGACGCTAATCGCGGTCGGCGCTTCGACATGTGCGTCGGGCAGCCAGGTGTGAAACGGGAAAGCCGGAATCTTGATCGCGAATCCGAGGAATAGAGCGACCCAGCAAATTCGTTGAAAACTCATCGAGTAGCTACCCGACTGCGCCGCCAACTGTGTCATGTCAAAAGTCGGATTCGGGGCGTAATAATATAATCCGAGCATGACCAGCAAAATCAGTACCGAGCCGAGCAGCGTATAGAGAAAGAACTTTATAGCCGCGTATAAGCGCCGTGGTCCGCCCCACACGCCGATGAGAAAATACATCGGCAGCAGCATCACCTCCCAGAAGATGTAAAACAGGAAGAAGTCCAGCGAAACGAAGACGCCCATCATGCCGGTGTCGAGCATCAGCAGCAGCGCGTAGTAGCCTTTCTCGGCGCGATCGATACCGAAGCTCACAAAGACTGAGATGAAACAGATCAATGCCGTCAGCAGGACCATCGAGATGCTGACGCCGTCGATACCGACGAAGTAGTTAATATGGTAGGCGTCGATCCAAGCGTGCCGCTCGACGAACTGCATCGAGGTAGTGACTGTGTTGAAGTGTTCGTAGAGCCATCCGGCAATCAGCAATTGCGGGGCGGTGGCGACAGCCGCGATCCACTTGTAGATAGGCTTAGCCGAGTCCGGGCAGAGTAGAATCAACACCATGCCCGCCAAGGGCACGAAGGTGATGAGGGTTAGCGGATGCTTCAGCTCCATGTAATATTCGGCGCCGTGTTCAAAATCGCTGGATCGCGCGGGCGAGCAGAATGAGCATCACGCCAGCAAGAATGCCGTAGAGATATCCATTGATCGAACCAGTCTGAAGGCGACGGAGGCGATTGCCTGAGGCGAGCGTCGCGTTCGCCGCGAGATTGACGAGACCGTCCACTATGTAGTTATCGAACAGGCCGGAGAGCCACGCACCGAGGCCGACTAATGCCGCTGTCAGGTTCACCACGCCATCGATGATGTGCTGATCAAACCAGGCCATCGCATGGGTTGCCACCAGGTAGGGCTGCACGATGAGGCGGTCATAGATTTGATCGATGTAGTATTTGTTGAATGAGAGGCGGTAAACGACGCCGTGCGCAAGATTGCTTAGGATGCGAGGATCGATTTTTTTTTGACGATATGTGAAGTCCGCGAGGAGCCAACCCAAACCAACCACGAACAGCGAGAGCAGAGCGAAGTCGGCTTCCCAATCTTCGTGGGACTGCGCGGTTGTGAGCAAACGAGTCTGGGGCGAATCGAAAAGTGGGGCAAGAAAGTCGCGGAGCGGTGCGAAGTTCGAGACAAAATGCGGCAGCATTACGAGGCCACCCACCAGCGACAGGCCACCGAGGACTACGAGAACCGAGACCATCGAAGGCGGCGATTCGTGAAGATGGTGCTGCTGTTCGTGGGTGCCGCGAAACTCGCCGAAGAATGTCATGTAGACCTGACGAAACATGTAAAAGGCAGTGAGTCCGGCGCCGATCAGAAGGAGCGCCCAGATTATCGGATGACCGCCTGCAAACGCGCTCCAGATAATACCGTCTTTCGACATGAAGCCGGCGAAGGGCGGGACGCCGGCAATTGCGAGTGTCGCCGCGAGGAATGTCCAATAGGTAATAGGCAGCTTGTGGCGCAGGCCGCCCATCTGACGCATATCTTGCTCGCCACCCATCGCGTGGATGACGGAGCCTGCGCCGAGAAAAAGACACGCTTTGAAGAACGCGTGGGTCATCAAGTGAAAGATAGCAACGCCATATGCGCCGACGCCGGCAGCCGCGAACATGTAGCCGAGTTGGCTCACGGTGGAGTATGCGAGCACGCGTTTGATGTCGTTTTGCGTGACGGCTACGGTCGCCGCGAAGAAGGCGGTTGCAGCGCCGACAGTTGCAATCGTCAACATGGTCGCGGGCGCCATCGAGAAGAGGAAGTTAAGACGTGTGACCATGTAGATACCCGCTGTCACCATCGTCGCCGCGTGGATGAGAGCGCTGACCGGGGTCGGCCCGGCCATCGCATCGGGCAGCCATACGTGGAGAGGAATCTGGGCTGACTTGCCCGTAGCACCGAGGAATAGCAACAACGTCACGAAGGTTACCAAGCTCATTCCGAAATAGCCGGAACGTCCTGCGAGGATCGGCGCATAGTGTGCGATATCGCGAACGACCAAACTGGGATGGCCCACACCGGAAAGGCCACCGAATAAGGCGTAGAGCGCAATTACAAAAGCCCAGTCACCTATGCGATTGACGATGAACGCCTTGTTGCCGGCCGTCGTATTGATTGGATCTGTGTACCAAAAGCCAATCAGCGCGAAGGAGCAGAGGCCGACGCCTTCCCATCCGACGAACATTAGCCAGAGATTGTCGGCGAGGACCAGCACCAGCATCGCGAACGTAAACAGGTTCAGCCAAGCGAAGAAACGCCAGTACGACGGGTCGTCGCGCATGTAGCCGGTCGAGTAAATATGAATCAGGCCGCCGACGCCGGTAATAATCAAAACCATCGTGAGCGAGAGCGGATCGAGCCAGAAGGCAATGTCGAGATTGAGGCCGCCAACGTCGAACCAGCGCCAAAGATCGTCGAGCATGAAGCGCTGAGCCGGCGCGAGTTCGAGCATCCTGACAAAAGCCCCGGCAGCGCAGGCGAAGGCGGCGACGACGGCGCCGCAGGCAACGACGCTCACCGGCCAATGGCCGAGCCTCTTTTGGATCGCGCTACCCACTGCGAAATTAAAAACCGCGCCCGTGAGCGGAAGCAAAACGATCCAGCGAATAAAGGCGACGGTTAGTGGATGGTCCATTTCCGATCAGGCAGCTCTCGCAAGGCGCCAGGATTACCTGCACGACGCTCGCATATACGCAGAAAACGACGAACACGCAAACGATCGGAATAGAGGCGGGTGCGGCGAGGAGTCCACAACCCCGTTCGCATTATCCGCCCAAGGTAGCGGACGCGCCAACGTCGATAGTCCTCAGGTTATTGTAGATAGCCAGAACTATGGCGAGACCGATGACGGCCTCGGCGGCGGCCAGCATAATCACGAAGATTGCGAACACCTGGCCGTCGTACCTTGCGCCACCGCCACCGTAGGCGGCGAAAGCGACGTAATTGATGTTGGCGGCATTCAATATCAGCTCGATGCCGAGAAGAATTCCAATCGCATTACGGCGAGTGAGCACACAAAAGCAGCCGAGCAGAAAGAGCATTAGGCCGAACACGAGGAAGTGATCGAGGGTCAGCGATGGTGGCATTTTTGGCTCGACTTGTTCTAAGAGCGGGTCTCCTGGCGTGAGATCACGATCGCGCCGACGAGCGCGGCGAGCAGAACGATTGAAGCGATTTCGAACGGCAGGATATATCCACTCAAGAAAGCGTTGCCGATGCCATATGTCGTCGGGAGCGGGGGCGCAGCAGGCCCGACGATCCACTTCGTTTGCTGCAGCGCGTAGAACATCACGGCGCCGGCGACCAGCATAATTGCCAGGGCAGGCGCGACGCCGACAGCGCGATTCGAAACGTTGACGTCGGCCACCCCCTGCGTGAGCATCACGGCGAAAATGGTTACAACGAGTATTCCGCCGATGTATATAAACACCTGAATGATGAAAAGAAAGTCAGCGCCGAGCAACGCGTAGATACCAGCGACGCCGGCCAAGGCGCCGAACAGGGCGAAAGCAGAATAGACAATGTTGCGCGAGAACGCGGTGATGATCGCGGATAAAATGCTCAGCGCGGCGAGTCCGTAGAAGATCGCGAGCGCCACTATGGGACCTTTTCGTTTGACGCCGGGGAGGTCGCAGGGGCCGGCTTCGGCGCCGCGGCGGGTGCTTTGTCACTGCCCGGCTGCGCCCATTCGTCCACGTATTTCATTCCGCGTCCGAGGAGCTTCGCAACATCCTCATCAGGTTCAGGGCCTTTCTTGGGCTTGTAAGCGACGACGGGCTCGACAATGAAGCGCCGAATCAGGCTTTCGAGCGAGTAGTCAGCGCCCTCAAACTCGGTAGTGTGATGAATGGCGCCGGTGGGGCACGGCTCACTGCACAACCCGCAGTACATGCATTTCGCCATATCGATATCGAACTGCGAGATGACAATTTCGCGGGTCTGCGCGTTCTTCTCGATCGCCATCGCGATGCAATTGATCGGACAGGCGCGATCACAAGCAAGGCAGCCCGTGCAGATTTCGAGATCGACATCGAGGATGCCGCGGTAGCGGAAGGGCAGCGTATCCTGCACGCGCACCGGCATGCGATCGGGATACTGAATCGTGAAGGGACGGCGGATGAGATGCGAAGCAGTCACGGCCATACCGTCGAAAATGCTGACGACAGCATCTTTGATATTTCTGAAATAGCTATTGGCCACGGCCATCGTTCGCTCGCCTCAGATAGTCGGGCGCAGATAGAGTTCCATGCCGGAGCGCCGGGTGAAGGTGATTACGCGCGAGGCAAACAGAACCGCAATCGCGACCCCGAAAGCCAACATGCCCCAGCGCACAATCGCGTTGCCGTCGGGGAAGATCGCTACCCAGACGGCGGTGCCAATCAGGTTGATAAAGGAGATCGGCACGAAGTACTTCCAGCAAAGAGACATCATCTGATCGATGCGCACACGCGGGAGGGTGCCCCGAACCCACATCGAGACGAGCACCAGAAAAAGACACTTGACCATAAAGGCAACGAACTGGAGCGCGTTCATGACGACGGCGCTGCGGGTAAGCAGGGGAAATTGCCAGCCGCCGAGAAACAGCGTCACGACGATCGCAGCGGCGATGAACATATTGCCCCATTCGGCCATAAAGAAGAACAAATAGCGCATGCTCGAATACTCAGTCGCGAAGCCGGCGACGAGTTCAGATTCGGCCTCCGGAAGATCGAAGGGCGTGCGGTTGTTCTCGGCGAGGCTTGAGATGAACATGATAAAGGCGGCGACAAAACAAAAGGGATTGGCAAAGATGAACCATCGATCAGGTGCCCAGCCTTGGGCGCGAATAATACCTTGCATCGAAAGCGTGCCGGTCATCAGAACGATCGGAAAGATTGAGAGTCCTGCCGGAATCTCGTAACTGATGATTTGAGCGGCAGAACGGATTCCACCTATCAGCGACCACTTATTATTCGACGCCCATCCGCCCATGAGGATGCCGACAACCGTCAGGGCTGGGACCGCAGTAATATAAAGAATACCGATATTGAGATCCGCCAAAATCAGTCCGGAGGAAAAGGGCATCACCGCCCAGGGTAGAATGAAGGCGAGAACGACCAGATAGGGCGCGAGTTTGAAGAGGCGGGCGTCGGCCTCGGAGGGAATCAAATCCTCCTTGCAGACGTGCTTGACGCCGTCGGCGAGCCATTGCAGGAAGCCGTTGGGCCCGACTCGATTAGGGCCGATACGCGACTGGATGCGCGCCCACACGCGACGCTCCACCCAGGTGACAATGGAGGCGAATGGCAGCGCGACGAGCATCAGAACTAGCGCGCAGGCGATCGTGATCGCGATAGTATATACCCACTCGTGCGAGGGGTGCGGCCCAAAAACACCGTGCGCGATTAAACTATCGAGCCAGAGTTGCATAGGTCAGCGATCGATTTCCGGCGCGATGACGTCGAGGCTGGCGATGAGAACGACCAAGTCGGCGATCATCAGGCCGCGACTGAGTTTTTGAATCATGCCCATCGCGGCGAAAGAGCCGGTGCGCACATGCACGCGCTGCGGAAAGGCGGTGCCGTCGCTGACGACATACCAGCCCTGATCGCCGCGCGCGCTTTCGACCCGTACCTGACACTCGCCGGCCGCGGGTTTGAAATTGCGCACCACCTTGCCGAGCACAGGACCGTCGGGCATCTGGGCGAGGGCCTGGCGCAGGATTCGCGACGACTGCACCATTTCGCGAATACGCATCATGTAGCGATCCATGGCGTCGCCCTGACTACCCCACTCGCCGGCGCCTAGAGGCACCTCGAACTCAAGTTCGGAATAGACTGAGTAGGGAAGATCGCGGCGCACATCCCAGTTGACGCCGGAGGCGCGGAGATTAGGACCGACCAGATTGTAATTGATTGCGTCGGCGGCGCTGATCGGGGCGACATTCGCGAGGCGCTCGATACAGATTTTGTTGTAGGAGAAGAGCGAGTTGAATTCGTCGAGGATCGGAGCGAGATGATCGAGGTAGGCGAGCGCCTTCTCGCGCCATCCGGGGGGAAGGTCCCAGGCGACTCCGCCGATACGCATATAGTTGAAAGTGAGACGAGCGCCGCAGAGTTCCTCGATGAGATCGTTGATCATTTCGCGCTCGCGCAGGGCGTGCAGAAACGGCGTCATTGCGCCGATGTCCATGCCCATCAGGCCGACGGTCAACAGATGCGAAGCGAGGCGATTGAACTCGGCGGCGACGACGCGGCAATACTCGCCGCGCCGCGGCACGGTGACGTTGGCGAGCTTCTCGCAGGCCATCGCCCAACCCTGATTGGTAAACATCGCGCAAACATAATCTACGCGGTCGGTGTAGGGCATGAAGCCGTGATAGCCGACTTTCTCGGCGATTTTCTCGATCGACCGATGGAGATAGCCGACATCCGGGATCGCCTCGCGCATGACCTCGCCATCGGCCTTGATCACGAAGCGCAACACGCCGTGCGTCGACGGGTGCTGCGGACCCATGTTGAGAGTCATTTCCTCAGTGTGAAAGGCAGACATAATGGTTCGAGCGATTACTCTATAGCTAATACCTACTTCAGTTACTAAGCGGCGTGACCGCCGATTTTTTTCTGCTGGTCAAGCCGGATAATCGGACTTTCGCGCACGGTCGAAATACCATGATATTCGGCGGGCTCAACGAAGTCCTTGCGCAGCGGATAGCCGGGCCAATCCTCGGGCATCAGGATGCGGCGCAGATCGCTATGGCCGTCGAAGGTGACGCCGAGCAGATCGTAGATTTCGCGCTCCATCCAGTTGGCGGCGCGCCAGACTTCCTCAACCGTCGCAACGGCGGGATTCTCGCGCGGCAATTTGACCTTCATAACACAACCGTGCCGATGGGTATACGAGAACAGATGATAGACAACCTCGATCCGATCCTTGTAATCGACTCCGGTCTCATTACTGAGGCAATCCATCGCGCAGACCGGGTCGTCGTGCAGAAATCGTGCGATTTCGACGATCGCGGCGGGTTCGACGACGGCGAACGGGTCGAACTTACCTTCAACGACCTCGAGCAGCTTGCCGGGAAAACGTTCGCCAACGAGCGCAAGGATTTTGAGCGGTTCCAACATGCGCTACCAATCGTGCGTTATCAAGCCTGCGCGACAAGGACCGGTTTACTTTCGCGCGCCAGCCAGCGCTCGGTCATGATCTTCTCCTGGAGCTTGAGGAGACCCTCCGTCAGCGCTTCCGGACGCGGCGGGCATCCGGGGACGTAAACATCGACGGGTAAGACTTTATCGACGCCGTCGCAGACCGAGTAGGCGAGCTGAAACAGGCCGCCGCAATTCGAGCAGCTACCCATCGAGATGATGTATTTGGGATCGGGCATCTGATCGTAGAGCAGGCGGGTGCGCAGGGCCATCTTGAGCGTCAGGGTGCCCGCGATGATCATCAGATCGGACTGGCGCGCAGAGGCACGCGGGGTCGCGCCGAAGCGTTCGATATCCGAACGGGGCCCCCCGGTTTGCATCAATTCGATCGCGCAACAGGCGAGCCCAAAGAGCATGTACCAGAGGCTGGATTTGCGCATCCAGTTGATTAGCTCGTCAGTCTTGGTAGTCAATACATAATCGGGCAGTGTATTAAGCAACGGCATTGATGTTGTCTCCTGGGCTGTGCCTCAGTCCGGAACTTGCTTTACCCATTCCAGATCCCGCTTGACCCAGACGTAAATGAGACCGACGAAGAGGATCAAAAGAAAGATCATTATCTCGCCGAGTGCGAAAAGCCGCTGGCCGTGCCGCACCCAGTCGAGGTAGACAGCAGCGACGGGATAGATGAAAGCGACCTCGACCTCGAAGATTACGAAGACCAGCGCGATGAGGTAGAAGCGGACGTTGAAGTTAATCCAGGCATTACCGGTGGGCGGCTCGCCGCATTCATACGGCATCAGCTTGCGCGCGAACGGGTTGCTGGGGGCGAGCAGCTTTTGCAGGCCGATCATCGCCGCCATTAAGGCAAACCCGACGATCGTCAGAGCGAGCACCACGCCATAGTCGAAATACATCAGTTAGTACTCACACGAGTCACGCGGAACCTAGAGGCGACTGCGGTCAGCGTGCATGGATTAGACCTTGCAGGGCGTCGTGATCGAGCCAGGCGCCGTGGCCGTCCTGGCAGGCCATGATAGTGAATGCGCCCTCCTGACGGCTGACCAGCAAGGTGTGACATTGCGGACAAGTGGGCGTCGCCGCTTTTTGACGCATTCGTTCGAGGAGGCGCTTATCCTCTTCGCGCGCCCACTGATCCTCGCGGGCTTTTTCGACATCGTGCAACTTGTCGCCAAATTTATCGTCGCTCATGTTCGTTCCATAGTCTTCCGGCGAATCCTCAAATCATGTCGTTGATCAGTTTGCCGCTGCGCGCCTTCTCAACGGTGGCGTCAAACTTGGGCCCCAGATCCACCCCCATTTCTTTGGCCCGCTTCTTGGCCCAGAGACCGACGTTGCGAGAGTCACGATAATAGGACTCACCGCGTGGGGCGCTGGTGTCGAAGCTGTTGAGCCGCGAGGTCTCGGTGGCGTGCACCGCGAAGGAGGACATCACGCGCCGCGTGCGCTTCGACTCGCAGTTGCCGCAGGCGGGGCGCACAACGCGTCGCGCGCCCATCACGATATGAGAGCTGAGAGCGCCGCACGCCAGGCATTCATACTCGTAAATCGGCATCCGAGATCAGACTAGCCCAGCCTATGAGGATCGGCAAATTCCAGATGAAGGCGCGTCCGCGCTAGCTGGGATGGCGGCTGCCTAGTAGGAAGGGCGCGATGATCGAGCTGCCGCAGAAGTAGATTGCGCCGATTGCAAACACGACGGCGCCCGACGCAATCCACCAAGCCGCGCCGTGCTTCAACCCCAGAACGAAGCATGATCAGTCCCCAAACCGGGATGATCAGCGAGACCATTAGCCGCAGGATGAAGCTGATCGCACGTTCAGGATAGGTTTCGCCTCCCTTCGCCATCGTCGCATAGCTCCGCTAGTTCGCCCAGTGATTACTTAGCCGCTTGCGCGGCGGTTTCAAATCGGGCGGCGCGGTGATTTGCGGAATCTCGTAGAGCGCGGGTGTTCCCCCTCCGCCGGAGAGATCTGCCCGCATGAGTACCTGCAAGCTTGCGCGCACTTGCGGCGCTAGCCGCAAGAGTTCCCGCGGCCGCGCGACCAGATATACCGGGTCGCGTGAGGGCGCGCCGCGGCGGGCGATAGCGTGAGGCAGGGGTGGCGCCTCGCGCCCGTAATACCAGGCAAACTCGGGATCGAAGTAGGCAACGTAGACAGGCGCCGAGCCGATCCTCATGCGAACCGCGGGCGCGAAATCGACGAGGCTGCGAGTGCGCATCTCGGCCGGTCGCACGACCGCGGTCCAGAGAAGCGAAGCGGCTAAGGTGGTGATCGCCAGCCCGATGCCGGCTACGAGCGGGGTTCGCCGCTGTAGACCGACGATCACCGTGACTGCACCCGCAAGGACCGCTGCCTCGAACGCCACGAAGGGCCATCTCCAGTGGGCGATGCCGGCGACAAAAATTGCCGCGTAGGAGGCGTCGCTGGATTGCAAGCGCGTCAGCCATGCGTGATCGCCGGCGTTCGGTGACAACAGCGATGTAGCCGCGATTATGGCGAAGATTATTCCGATCGCCATCGCAGCGGCGATCGTCACGGTTGTGAGATCGCGCAGGCAACGCGTGATTGCGCGCCGCTTCGAGTCGGTTCGCAAATGGGTGAACAGGGCGGCGAGCAGAATCGCGAGCGACGGGATGGCGGGCAGAATGTAGTCGTCGCGCTTGGCGTTGGCGGCGGAGAACAAGAGCAGGACCGCGAGCGCCATCGCGAGTTGAAAGCGAAGCGGCGCGCGCGCGGCGGGATCAAAATCGCTGCGCACGCAGGCGGCCACGAGCGCCGGAAACAGAATGCTCAGCGGCAACATCCCGCCCCAAAGACGCATCACAATGTAATAGAAGGGGCGTGCGGCCTCGCCGGTTCCGCCCATGCTCGACGGCATAAAATGACCGAAGTTCTCGCTGACAAACAGGGCCGCGACTTCATTGCCGCGATGGGCCGCCAGCGCCGGAACGTACCAGGCCGCGGCGATCGCAACTGCCAGCGCGAGCATCGCCCAAGGCCATCGGCGCCGCGCAAGCTCGAACGGATTGCGGCGCACCATCAGGAGATAAAGCACGAGCGCGAGGCCCAGAATGACCACTACTACGGGACCCTTGGTGAGAATCGCGAGCCCCAGCAGCACCCCGGCAACGAGGGTGCCTGACCACGACGGAGAATCGTCGAGCGCTGGAAAGATTGCGCACCAGATGGCGAACAAAAGCGTCGTCATCAGCATGTCGGTCAATGCAGTCGTCGCGCGTGACGCAAAGCCGTAGCTGCCGAGCAGAAAGGCGAAGGCAAGCCATCCGGTCGCGGCACCGAGCAGCGCAGCGGTCCAGTCGAAGACGATCGTCGCGAGCGCGGCGCCGGCGATCAGGGAGACCAGGCGCGCGCGCGTCTCGTCGACGGGCTTGCCGCTCAGATCGGAAGCAAGGGCCGACAGCCAGTAGTACAGCGGCGGCTTGCGATTGACGAAACCATAATAATCCACCGGCAGGAGCCAGTGGCCGTGATCCACGATGTCGGCGATCCACTGTGCGGACTGGGGCTCGGCGTCCTTGGCAAAGGGCGCTGAGAGGCCCGGGGCGAGCAGGACAATTGCGATTAGAAAGGGTGCGGCGAGACGAACGCCCCGAGGAAGGCTCATGCGGGTCGCCGCGATTTGTCGACGCGCCGCGCGAGCAGATAGTGCGTTCCGCCCGCGGGATCGAAGGTTGCGATTTCCATCGCGGCGGCGTTATGCGCGGTGCCGAAGCGTCCGCGAGCGTCAACGAGGATGATGCCGGCCTCGCCGGCGCAGTCCCGACTCATGTGCGAGATTACGTTGGCGGCGACCTCGGCGGCCGAACGGCGGTCGAGTCGCGCGACCGCCTCGCGGCAGAGCGCGGCGCGCAGAATCGACTCGCCGTTGCCGGTGGCGGAAGCTGCGCCGTGGCGATCGGCGTAGAGACCGGCGCCGAGAATCGCGGAGTCGCCGATGCGGCCCGGGACTTTACCAGCGACGCCGCCGGTAGAAGTCGCGGCGGCGAGATTGCCGGAGACGTCGAGCGCGACCGCACCGACGGTGCCGTGCGAGTCGGTGGGGCCGGCTTGGTGACGCCGCGCGCGCCATCGCGCGAGCGCCTGCGGCGCGATCAGCGACGCGCGGCTGCACAGCCGCAGCCCCGCCGAGCGGGCGATACGCTCGGCGCCTGCGCCGCCGAGGAGCAGATGAGGCGTGCGCTCCATCACGGCGCGCGCCAGCAGAATCGGATTGCGCATGCGGCTGATCAGCACCACGCCGCCTGAGCGGGGAGCGGCGCGACTTCTTGATTCGTGGTTCGCGGACTCGGCGACCGCAACACCCGCATCCATTTCAACGTGGCCGTCGATCGTCAGGCACGAGCCGTAGCCGGCATTGAAGAGCGGGTCGTCCTCGAGCGTGGTGACCGCGGCGATTACAGCGTCGAGGGCATGAGCGCCGTCGCGCAAAAGACGTGCGCCGGCTGCAATCGCGGCAAGCATCGCGCGCCGGCGACCCGCGCGGTCATCCGGCGCAGCGCGGCCGCCGGCGCCGCCGTGAACAATCAGGATCGGAAGCTTCTCGCGACGGGCCACCACAGATTCAGTGTGGACGACGCGCCCAAAGGAAAAGCCGGCGAAAAGGAAAGATCAGAGGGCCGCGCGTGCCGTAGGCGCGTTCGAGCCGACGCGTGAATTCCTCGATAAATTCGCCGTGGCGATCATCGGGCAGGCGCTCGAGGAACGGGCGCAGGGCGGTCGCGCGGCAAAACTCGACAATCGCCGAGGGACTCTCCATCGGATGGTTGAACTGGCGGTAGTAGCAATCGATTTCGACGAAACCGATTGCTTCGAGCATCGTGCGATAATCTTCCGGGGTTCCGACGCCATGCGACGGAGTTTCGCGGTCGCCGACAAGGTCGCGCCAACTGGCGTCGGCAGCGAGTTCGCCCAGCGTGGCCTGCGCGGTCTCCTCGTGATTCGAGGGCACCTGCACGACGAGTCGGCCCCCCGGCGTAAGTGCGCGAAACCAGCGCGTGAGCAAGTCACGATGGTTAGCCGCCCATTGCAGAGCGGCATTCGAGAAGACGATCGACCACGCGCGATCGGCGGCGGCGGTGCGGAAGTCACCGGCGACGAAATGCACGCGGTCGCGGAGGTCGGGTTCGAGTGTGGCGCGGAGTTGCTCGGCGCGCGCGATCATGGCGGGCGACGAATCGATGCCGGTCGCCCGTCCGCGGGTGACGCGGCGCGCCAGCTCGATCGTGTTCTCGCCCGTGCCGCAGCCGAAATCGACGACGAGATCCGCAGGCTCGAGCGGCAGGCGCGCGAGAATCCACGCAACCGGCTCGGCGCGGTAGTCCTGGAAGCGGTTATAGAGCGCAGGATCCCAATCCGCCATCGCGAGGCTCGCGGCTTGCGGTTAATCGGCGCGGTCGATATGCGCGGCGCGGCGGGCGCGCGCCTCGACCGATTGGCCGGCGCGACGGAACTCAAGCCGCAGCGGCGTCCCGACGTCCTCGAGATCGAGCGCCGCGCGAAAACGGCTTTCGAGGAAGCGCATGTAGTGCGTCGGGATATCGCGTTCGAGATTGGTGAAGAAGGCGAGCCGCGGCGGCATACTCGCGATTTGGGTGACATACATCAATTTGAGACGGCGGCCGGCGACGAGCGGGGGATCCATCGCTGCGAGAGTTTCGGCGAGTACGCGATTGAGCAGCGCGGTCTGAAATCTGGCGCGCCAGGCCGCGCCGGCCCGCACGGCGGCGGGAATCAGCTCGCGGACACCGTCGCCGGTCAGCGCCGAGGTAAACAGGATCGGCGCGAAGTCGAGGAACGGATAGCGCCGCCGGGCCTGCGCGACGAAGACCGGCACGCGCCGTCCTTGCGCCGCGGCCTTATCCCATTTGTTGAAGACGATGAGCAGCGCGCGATCGTTGGTCGCAGCCAGATGCGCCAGCCGCGCGTCCTGATCGGTCAGACCTTCGGTGGCGTCCACGATGAGCGCGAGAACTTCGGCGCGGCGGATAGTTTCGATCGCGCGACCGACCGAGTGCTGCTCGAGTTCGCCGTCGACTTTGGTCGGGCGGCGGATGCCGGCGGTATCGACCAGCAGCAGGCTCAAGCCGTTATCCTCAAGACGCAGATCGACCGGATCGCGCGTGGTGCCGGGGCGATCGGCGACGATCGAACGCTCATAGCCGGCGAGGCGATTGAATAACGAGGACTTGCCGACGTTGGGGCGACCGATCAAGGCAAACCGCAGATCGGGCGGAGTTTCAGCCTCGGCAGATTCCGCCGCCGGCAGCCGGGCAACGATCGCATCGAGGAGGTCGGGGATGCCGCGGCCGTGCGCCGCCGAGACGTTGACGACGGTCTCGACGCCGAGGGCGTAAGCTTCGCCGGCGGCAGCCTCTTGGCTGGCGTGTTCGATCTTGTTGACCGCGACAATCAGCGGCCGGCCGCTTTCACGGACCAGGTCCAAGGCGTCGCGATCGCCGCTCGAAATGCCCGCGCGGCCGTCGACCACGAGGACCACCACGGCGGCGCCCGCGACCGCGCGCAGCGCCTCTTCCATCGCACGCTCGGTCTCCGGTTCGCGCGTGTACAGTTCGACGCCGCCGCTATCGACGATGTCGAATTCGCGGCCTTCGTACTCGGCGCGCGCGACGTTGACGTCGCGCGTGGTGCCGGCGATCGCACTGGTGATGGCGCGGCCGCGGCGCGCGATCCGATTGAACAGGGTCGATTTGCCGGCGTTGGCGCGGCCGGCCAGCACGACGGTGGGCCGCTCGCCCCCGCCGATTCGCGGCGGTTGCGGCGGCGCGGCTTTCGGCTCGCGCGCCATGTCAGTAACCGAGCTCCTGCAACTTGCGCGGATCGTCGGTCCAGCCGGCTTCGACCTTGACCCGCAGGCCGAGAAAGATGCGCCGCCCGAGCAGCTCTTCGAGTTCGAGCCGCGCCGCGGTCCCGATCGTTTTGAGCGTGCGGCCGCCCGCGCCGATGATCATGCCCTTGTGCGACTTGCGGCTGATGATCACCAGCGCTTCGATCCGCGCCAGACCCGTTGTTTCATCATAGCTGTGAAACTGCTCGACGATCACTGCGGTCGAAAAGGGAATCTCCTGGCGCATCGCAATGAAGATCTTTTCGCGGATGATCTCCTCGGCGATCATGCGTTCGGTCTGGTCGGTGTATTGATCGGCGGGCATCAGCGCGGGACTCGCGGGCAGCAGCGGCTTGACTACCCGCAAGAACTCCTCGACGTTCTCGCCGGTGAGCGCGCTGACCGGCACGATCTCCGCACGCGGCATCAGCTCGTGCGCCTGGGCAGCGAGCGGCAGCGTCGAGGCGCGCCCGCGCCGGTCGATCTTGTTGATCACGATTATGGTGGGCCGCTCAAGTTGCGCGATCTCGGCGAGCAGGGCGCGATCGGCGTCGTCGAGTGCGCCGCGCGCTTCGATCAAAACCGCGATCACTTCGCCCTCCGCCAAGCCGCGGCGGGCAGTATCGACCATGCGGCGATTGAGCGGGCGGCGGGCGTCGTGGAAGCCCGGCGTATCGATCAGGACGATCTGGGCGTCGGCGTCCGTGCGGATACCGACGATGCGGCGGCGCGTCGTCTGCGGCTTGGGCGTGACGATCGCGACCTTGTGGCCAACGAGACGATTGAGCAGCGTCGATTTACCGACGTTGGTGCGCCCAGCCAGCGTGAGAAAACCGGCGCGATAGGCCGGTTCGACTATGGCGCCGGCGGCAGTAGAGCTCATCGGGTTAGCTGGACCAACTAGTTTGAATCATCTCAGTTCGCATCATCATTAATTAGCTTCGTCATTAATTAGCTTCGTCGCGGGCGAGCCGCGCGAGGGTTTCGCGCGCCGCGGCCTGCTCGCTTTGCTTCTTGCTGCGCCCCTCGCCCTGACCAAGCTCACGGGCGCCGATCCGGATGCGCGTGGTAAAGCGCTTGGCATGTTCGGGACCGGCTGCGGCGACAAGCTCATAGACCGGCTGCACGCGAAAGCGGCGATGAGCCATCTCCTGCAATTCGGTCTTGTAATCGCGCTCGGCGGCGGGTCCGCCGATGTCGTCGCGAAACAGGCGCTCGACCACCTGCTGCGCCGGGTTGAGCCCGCCGTCGGAGTAGATCGCGCCAATCACCGCTTCAAATGATGCCGCCAGGATCGAAATTTTCGCGCGGCCGCCGCTTTTTTCCTCACCCTTGCCGAGCCGCATTTTTTTTCCCAACCCGACTTCGACGGCCTTCATCGCCAGGGTTCGGCCGTTGACGATCGACGCGCGCTCCTTCGAGAGCAACCCTTCGTCGGCGTCCGGAAACCGGCGCATCAGGAGGTCGGCAATCGCGAGGTCGAGCACCGCGTCACCCAGGAACTCGAGCCGCTCATAATGCGGTTCGCCCGGATTCACCACGCTCGGATGAGTCAGCGCGAGGGTCAAGAGCTCAGGTCGCGAGAAATTATAGCCGAGAACCTGGTGGAAGTCGCTCGCGAGATTCGACGCTGGCGCGGACGACGGACGCTCAGAACGATCCCGCAGCCACGGGCCGAATAATCTTCCCCACCAGCTCCGCGCCTGCCCCACCCGATCGCTTCACCTCCACTTCGACTTCCTGATTACGCACGTCGGAGGCAGCCTCGGTCAATACCCGCAGATAATTACGGCTGTAGCCGCGCCAGATGCCGGCGCCGGCGCTTTCCTCAAGTAACACTTTAAGTCGAGCGCCAAGGAAGCGGCTGCCAAACGCGCGATGCTTGCTTTCGCCGAGCTCCCGCAGCGCCGCCGCACGCTCCTTGATTACCGAGGACGCGACCTGATTTGGCATCTTCGCGGCGGTCGTACCCGAGCGGATCGAGTAAGGGAAGACGTGAAAATAGGCCAGCGGCAGACTCTCGACAAACTTAAAGTAAGACTCGAAATTGCTGCTGCTTTCCTCCGGAAACCCGGCGATCAGGTCGGTGCCGATCGCGACGTCAGGCATCGCGGCCGTCAGGCGCTCGACGCGCTCGCGAAAGGCTTCGCGGTCGTAGCGCCGCCGCATCCGGCGCAAGGTGTCGTCCTCACCCGCCTGCAGCGGCAGATGGAAATGCGGACAGAACTTCTTACTGGCGGCGACGAGATCGATGATGCGATCGCTCAACTCCTCGGGATCCAGTGAGCTGAGGCGGATGCGCGGGATCGCCGCGCGTTCCTCGATCATTTCCAGCAGTGCTTCGAGAGTAATCGGCGGATCGAGGTCCTTGCCGTAGCCGCCGAGATGGACCCCGGTGAGAATTACTTCCTTGAAGCCATTGGCGTGAAGTCCGTCGATTGCGGTAATCACGCGGCGCGGATCGACGCTACGCGAGCGTCCGCGCGAGAACGGTACGATGCAGAACGAGCAGAACTGATCGCAGCCCTCCTGCAACTTGAGGAACGCGCGCGTGCGGCCGTCGAGGGCGACCGTGCCGAGCTCGATGGCGGCGGTCTCCTTGCGCAGGTTCGAGACCATCACGCGCTCGTGCGGGCGGCCGAGCGCGGCGTTTTCGAGATCGTGGGGCCGGCCGAGGCCGATCACCGCGTCCACCGCCAACGACTTCGCCAGCACGCCGGGACTGGCCTGCGCGAAGCATCCGGTCATGATCACCCGCGCGGCCGGATTGAGACGGCGGGCGCGGCGCGCGATGCGCAGGCTTTCGGTGTCGGCGCGGTCGGTCACCGTGCAGGTGTTGACGATATAAACATCGGCGACCTCGTCGAACTCACAGCGCTCGAGGCCTGCGGCGGCGAGCCGCGTCTCGATCATCGCCGAGTCGTACTGATTGACTTTGCAGCCGAGCGTGGCGATGGCAAAACGCGTCACTTCATCGCTCCCAGGCCTGTCAGCCCGCCAACGCCTGCTCGATAAAGCCGCCGCCGAGCACTTCGTCGCCGCGATAGAAGACGCACGCCTGTCCGGGCGTGACGGCCGGGCCGCTCTCAACAAACCGCACTTCCGCGCGATCAGTGCCGGTAAGCTCGATCGTCGCCGGAATCCCCGGATTGCGATAGCGGATCTTCACCTCGGCCTTGAACTTGTAATCAAGCCTCTGCGGACTAACCAGACTCACCTGCTTCGCGATCAGTCCGGGCGCGCTGAGACCGCCGCGAGTGCCGACCGTAACGTCGCCGCTGGCAGCGTCGATCGCGCGCACGTAAAGCGGTTCGCTCGAGGCGACACCGAGGCCGCGCCGCTGTCCCACAGTAAAGTGGTGGATGCCGGCGTGGCGGGCGAGCGTCCGCCCGGCATCATCGACAATCCGGCCGGCCCGGATAGCGTCGGCGGGCGTGGCGCGCTCGACGTGAGCGGCATAGTTGCCGTCGGGCACGAAGCAGATCTCCTGGCTCTCGGGCTTATCGGCATTAACCAGCCCGAGCGCTCGCGCGCGCGCACGGGCCTCGTGCTTGGTCATCGCCCCAAGCGGGAACAGGGTCCGGGCCAACTCGCGCTGTTGCAGGCTGAAGAGAAAATAGGATTGATCTTTAGCCTCATCGGCCGCTCGACGCAGCCGAAAGATTCCGTCGGCGCCGGCTGCGATCCGCGCGTAATGGCCGGTCGCGATGAAGTCCGCCTGAAGGGCGCGCGCGCGTTGCCACAGGCGATCGAACTTGATCTCGCGATTGCACATCACGCACGGATTCGGCGTGCGGCCGCGCAGGTACTCGGCAGCAAAGTTGTCCATCACACGGGCAGCGAAATCCGCTCGCAGATCGACGACGTAAAAGGGAAAATCGAGCCGCTCCGCTACCCGGCGCGCGTCCTCGAAATCGTCGTGCGAACAACAGGTCCCTCGGCGGCGCGCTTCGCCCGGCGGCCGCTCGGGCGCAAGCCGCATCGCCACCCCGACGACATCGTAGCCCTGGTCGCGGAGCAGCGCCGCGGCCACGGAACTATCGACTCCGCCGGACATCGCAACCAGCACCCGCGGCTTCATCGCGCTGCTCCGACGGTAGTCGCGGCGGATTCGGCAGAGCTGACTGGCTCGGCGGCTACCACGCGCCGCCAGACGAGCGGAATCAACTCGCCGGCGCGGGCGATTTCGGCCGCGGTCGTGCTCCAGCCGAGGCTGATGCGCAAGGAGCTGCGGGCGGCGGCGGGGTCGCGGCCCATCGCGAGCAGCACGTGGGAGGGCTCGACGGCGCCGGCCGCGCAGGCCGAGCCCATCGACACCTCGACGCCTTCGAGGTCGAGCGCAATCAACATCGTTTCGCCGAGCACGTACGGGAAAGTCAGGTTGAGGGTGTTCTGGATGCGTTCGCGTCGCGGACCGTTCAGGCGGAGTCCGGGAATCGCTAGAAGCAGCCGCTCGAGCAATTGGGCGGACAACGCACCAACGCGGATCGATTCTTCTTCGAGGGCTCCCATCACCGTCTCCGCGGCGACGCCAAAGCCGATCGCGCCGGCGAGATTCGGCGTGCCGGCGCGGAGTCCGGTTTCTTGCGGCCCGCCAAGCATGACGGGCGCGAGAGCATTACCGGGCCGCACGTATAGCGCCCCGCTCCCCCCGGGTCCGCCGAGCTTGTGGGCGCTAAGCGCCATCAGGTCGCAGCCGAAGTCGTCCACCGCGAGCGGAATCCGCCCGGCAACCTGCGCCGCGTCCAGATGCAGGAGTGCGCCGGCGCGCCTGGCCGCCTCCGTGACCGGTGCAATCGTTTGGATCGCGCCGACTTCGGCGTTGGCCAGCCCGAGCGTGACGAGAGCAGTCTCGGCGCCGACATGCCGCGTGATCGCGTCCGGATTAACCAGGCCGTCGGAATCGGGTGCGACCCGCACAATCTCGAATCCCGCGCTTTCGAGCGCGGTCAAAGGCGCAAGTATCGACGAGTGTTCGATCGCGGTCGTAACGATCTGCCGCCGCGCCGACAAGCGCGCCGCACCAAAAATCGCGAGATTGTTGGCTTCGGTCCCGCCGCTCGTGAAAACGATCGATCGCGTGGGCGCGCCAAGCAGCCGCGCCACGCGCTCACGTGCGCGTTCGAGTTCGCGCCGCGCCCGCTGGCCGCTCCGATGAATCGACGCAGGATTGGCCCCGGTCTCGCGGGCGAGAAACTCCGTCAGCGCTGCGCGCACCGTGGGGCGCATCGGCGCACCGGCGTTATGATCGAGATAGATCGGCATCGACTCTTCGCTCAGCTCGCTTCATCGAGGAAGGCGCGGCCTGAAGCATAATCGATCGGCATCGAGTTATGCTCATGCACGATCTTCCATTTACCGTTTTCCTTTTCGAGACAATCGGTTACGCGGAACGCCATCCGCACCTTCCTGCCGTTTTTGTCCGTCCCGGTGAAGCGCTGGATGCTGTGCGCGTACCCGATTTTAGCATCGTTGACGATCTGCAAATCCGTGATTTCCAGAATCCCGGGATTGTAGGCCGCGACAAAGCCGTCAAGGTTTTTGCGCCACGCCTGGGTTCCAGAATATTTCAGCGGCGGGACCGCATCGAAGATTATCAGCCGGTCCGTGCCGTCGTAATAGCTCATCATCTCATCGACGTTCTTATTATTGGTCGCCGCGATCAGCCCATGTTCAAGATCGATGATCTGCTGTTTGTCGCTCTTCCCCGATTCGGCATTTGATCCGACGCCCCAAAGGACTATCCCTATTATCACGACCGCCAATAGAAGAGCGCCTTTTTTCATCTGATATCTCTCCTCGGACAAGACCGTCTGGTTTGGACGCGGCAGGCTTTGCACTGTGACGTCAGCCGCCCCGTCATCGTTTCTCGCATGAAGCCGGTGGTGCGCCGGTGGCGGAAGTCGAGCAGGAACTCCAGCAGGTGCTGGCCAGCGCGCCGGCGCACAAGGCCAAAGCCGAGCTCATGGCAGCGGTCCCGGGATGGGCCCACAACTGAGCTTCACCTTGCTCGCCGAACTGCCCGAACTCGGCCACTCGGCTGCCGCCAACTCGCGGCGCTGGTCGGCGTCGCGCCGCATCCCTTTGAGAGCGGCAAGTTCAAGGGCCGACAGACCATCTGGTGCGGTCGCGCCCGCGTCCGCACCATGCTCTATATGGCCGCGCTCAGCGCAGTGCGCCACAATCCGCCGCGGCGCGCCCACTACCAAGCCCTGCTCGCACGCGGCAAAGCCAAAAAGCTCGCCCTCGTCGCCTGTATGCGCAAACTACTCATTACCCTAAATGCCATCCTTCGCAAAGCCACGCCCTGGAACCCCAACCACCTTGATCTCCACAGTCGCTGAGCGCAGCGAAAGAATCCCGGCTTCCACCAACGTCGCGCATTTTTCGGAGACTTCTCGCTCCGCCGAACTCCTGCCTGAATGAGGGGGCGTTGGCGCCGCGGTTAGCGCAACTTGCGGGACGCGCGACACTAGCGCCTTGAATCTCGGCGCGCCGGGGCAGATTTTATATGTCGTAGCTTCTGTACATAGGGGATGAGTGGAGGTTGTGGGGATGAGAGGGATAGGATTTCGAGCGCAGGGTTCGTCGGGGCGACGCAAGACGGGCGGGTGCCTGCCGCTCTTCATGGCCGCCTGCGCGATGACGTTAGCCGCGATCATTCCGGCACTTGCGCAACCCAGCGCTGCGCCGAAAACGCTGCCGGAGACTACGATCGCGCCGGAGGATTCGGCACCGTCGGCCGCCGTTCCGGCAGCCGCGGATGAAGGCGTCCCAACGGCACCCCTCCCGGCGGTGCCGGTGTCGCACACGCCTCGCGCCGTCCATCATGCGGCGAAGAAGTCTGTGCGGAAAACATCTGTGGCATGGTCCGGCGCGGTCGAGCCGGCGGACGCGATGCTCAAATTGAAAGAGTCCTCGTGGGCCTACACGAGTCCCGCAGATTCGTCGAGCCGGATCGAGCGCATGGACCCCGGCAAATTCGTTCATGTCACTGGCGCGACTCATTACTTCGTTCAGGTCAAGCTCAAGAGCGGTGCAGTCGGCTATGTTCCGGTCAGCGCGGTCGAGCTCGACCGGCCGACGGACAAAATGTTCAAGCTGACGAAAGATACTCCCGTCCTGTCGGAGCCGAATCGCTACGGGAAAAAACTCGCCGAGGTGCACAACACGCACGACGTCCATGTGATTGGCACGTCGCTAAACTACATGAAAATCCGGATGAAGGACGGCCTCGAAGGCTATATCGCCATGACCGCTCTCGAGTGATTGCCGCGTTCGAGTGAAAATTCGGCGAGCGTGAAGCTCCCGCCCTAGACTGCTCGGAGGATTGTCAGAATCGACTTAACCTTCACGGCGATGTTCGGCGCGTGCACGACATCTGTGATGATCGCCGCGGCGTCCGCCCCGGCCGCGAGTACGGCGGGGATCGTCGCTTCGGTGATGCCGCCTATCGCAACGATCGGCATCTGCACGGCGTCACGGACCTCGCGCAGACGCTCGAGTCCCTGCGCGTTTTGGACATTTTTCAAGCCGCCCGAATAGATCGCGCCAAACCCGATATAGTCAGCGCCGCCGACCTCGGCTACGCGCGCCTGCTCGACCGTGTGAGTCGAGATGCCGATAATTCGATCCGCGCCGACGAGCCGGCGGGCGGCCTCAAGCGGCAAATCCTGCTGGCCCAGATGAACCCCGTCCGCACCGGCCAGAATCGCAATATCCACCCGATCGTTGACGATCAGGCAGGCCTCGCGCTCATGGGCGAGCGCAACGATCGCGCGCGCCGCGCTCAAGAAATCGCGTGCGCCGGCCTCCTTCAGGCGTAACTGCAAGACGCTAGCGCCGGCGTCAAGCAGGAGACGGGCGAGGGTGACGGGCTCGTGGCCGCCGGCCGGATCAATCATCGCGTAGAAATGGGAAGCGAAGGGCTTCAGATCAGCTACCCGGAGTTTTCGTGATCGTGATTGCGTGATCGGCGAGCTTTTTGCGCAACGTGTTGCGATTCAGCCCGAGCATCCGCGCGGCGTGGACCTGATTGCCGCGCGCCCGCGCCAGCGTGATCTCAATCAGCGGCTTCTCGAGCTCGGCGATGATTCGCTGATGCAGGTCGCGGGGTTCGGCGCCGTCCTCGCTGACCATCTCCTCGAGGCGGCGAAAGATTAGTTCACCAAGGGTCGCGCCGGCGTCGCTCGCGACTTTGCCGGGCTTGGCATTGCGGCCGAGATTGAGATCCGCCGCGCGGAGCTGCGAGCCCTGGGCGAGCAGCGCCGCGCGCAAGACCGCGTTCTCCAGCTCGCGGACGTTGCCCGGCCAGTCGTAGGCGTAGAGCTTGTCGCGGGCGTCGGGCGCAATCGTGCGGGCCGGCGCGCCCATCTCACGCACCGCTTTGCCGACAAAATAATCGGTTAATTCCGCGATATCTTCGCGGCGCGCGCGCAGCGGCGGGATATTGATCGGAATCACGCGCAGCCGAAAATAAAGATCCTCGCGAAAGCGCCGCTCAGTGACCGCGGTTTCGAGCTCCTGATTGGTCGCGGCGATTACGCGCGTCTGGGCCTTGAGCGTCTCGACCCCGCCGACGCGCGAGAACTCGCGCTCTTGCAGCACGCGCAACAGCTTCGGCTGCAGTTCGAGCGGCAAGTCGCCGATCTCGTCAAGGAAGATCGTGCCGCCTGCAGCCTGCTCGAACTTGCCCGCACGCCGCTCGGTGGCGCCCGTGAAGGCTCCGCGTTCGTGCCCGAACAGCTCGCTCTCGAGCAGTCCCTGCGGGATGGCCGAACAGTTGACCGCGACGAAAGGACCGCGCCAGCGCGGCGACTTGAAATGAATCGCGCGCGCCACCAGCTCTTTGCCGGTGCCGCTTTCGCCGGTGATCAGCAGCGAGGCGTCGTTGCTGACGACGCGACCGATCAGCTTGTAGATCTCCTGCATCGCCGGGCTGCGGCCAATGATCTCGCCGCCGACCAGGTGGCGATTGAGCTCGTCCTTCAGCCGCGACAGGTCGCCGGCTTGCGCAGCGATCTCCGCGGCGCGCGCCACCGCGGCGGCGACCTGATCGAGATTCTCGAACGGCTTGGTTAAATAGTCGTGCGCGCCGCGGCTCATCGCTTCCACCGCGTTGTTCATCGTGCTCGCGGCCGTGATGACGATGATTTGGGCTCGTGCTGCCTGCTCGCGCGCCTGCGTTAACACTTCGAGCCCCCCAGCCCCGGGCATCATGATGTCGAGCAGGGCCACGGCGTGGCGATTTGCGAGCAGGGCGCGGAGCGCCGTCTGACTGTCGGCGGCCTCCTCAACCGTATAGCCGGCCGACTCGAGCCGATGGCGCAGGACGAGCCGGATCGCCGCGTCGTCGTCGGCAACGAGCACCGAGGTTTGAACCGTATCGCTGAGCGGAGGTATAGAGTTGTTTTCCATCATTTGATCATCGTGAAGCCCGACAGTTTAGCATGTCGCGAACGCGCGACGACCATGCTCGCAGAGGCATCCGCGATGGTATGCTGGAGGCGGTGAGTTCTTTGCGTAGGGGTTTCGGTGATCGACGATAACTTCGCGGCGGCCTTGCGCGGCCATGGGATGGAGCCGCTGCGGCGCGGCGCGACGGAAACCTTGCAGGTTAACGTCGGCAAGCTCTGCAATCAGGCGTGCCATCACTGTCACGTCGATGCCGGCCCGGCGCGACGCGAGATTATGACGCCGGCCACGGCGGCGCGCGTTATCGAGCTGCTCGAGGCGAGCGCCGCGATTCGCACTGTCGATCTGACCGGCGGGGCCCCTGAACTCAATCCGAACTTTCGCCGCCTGGTCGAGGCGGCCCGCGCCGGTGCTCGCGAGGTCCTGGTGCGCTGCAATCTGACGGTGCTGTTCGAGCCCGGCATGGAGTCGATTCCGGAGTTTTATTGCGCCAATCAGGTCAGGCTGATCTGCTCGCTACCCTGTTATTCCGCAGAGAACGTCGAAAAGCAGCGCGGCCGTGGAGTGTTCGAGAAGAGTATCGAGGCGCTGCGGCTGCTGAATCGCCTGGGCTATGGCGGCGACGGGCTCGTCCTCGACCTCGTGTACAATCCGGTCGGCGCCGCGCTGCCGCCGCCGCAGGCCGCACTTGAGGCGCGTTATCGCGAGGAGCTCGGCGGCAATTTCGGCATCCGCTTCAATCGCCTGCTGACGATTACGAATATGCCGATTCGGCGCTTCGCCGATCAGCTTCGTCGCTGGGGCCAGTTCAGCGAGTACATGGGATTGCTGGTCAACCATTTTAACCCGGCCACGATCGCGGGTCTGATGTGCCGCTCCCTGATCAGCGTGGGCTACGACGGCACGCTCTATGATTGCGACTTCAATCAGATGCTCGAGCTGCCGCTCGCCCGCGACGTCAACGAGAAGCCGCTGACCATCGCAGACGTCGATAACCTGGACCGTTTCGCGGGGGCGTCGATAGCTACGGGTCCGCACTGTTTCGGCTGCACGGCCGGGGCGGGGTCGAGCTGCGGCGGCGCAATCGCCCAAGTCTGAACGTGACGCCGTGAGGGGAGGGATGCATCTTGGATGAACTTCGCATCGAGGGAACCTGCGATCCGCGGTTTGAGCGCGTTAAAGAAGCGTTCGCCGAGAATTTTGCGCAGCGCAACGAGTACGGCGCCTCATTTGCGATCGTTGTTGACGGCCTGGCAGTTGTTGATCTGTGGGCCGGTCACGCCGACAAGGCTCGAACCATTCCGTGGCGGCCTGACACGTTGGTCAACCTGTTCTCGACGACCAAGGGGGTGACGGCGATTTGCGCCCATCGGCTGATTGATCAAGGGCTACTCGATTTGGACACGCCAGTGGCGGCTTACTGGCCAGAATTTGCGCGCGCCGGAAAAGACCATATTCGGTTGCGCCAGCTCTTGAATCATCGCGCGGGCCTGCCGGCGCTGCGCAAACCCGTGCCTGACGCCGCGATCTACGACTGGAGCGCGATGACCACCGCGCTGGCGGCCGAAGAGCCGTGGTGGACACCAGGGACGCGGCACGGCTATCACGCGATCACGATCGGCTTTCTCGTCGGCGAGGTGATTCGGCGGATTACCGGCAAGAGCCTCGGGGATTATTTTCGCGACGAGATCGCCGGGCCGCTCGAGCTCGACTGTCATATTGGCCTGACGGCGGAAGACGACGCGCGCTGCGGTCAGATGATTCAATCGCCGGCGCCGCCAAAAGATCAGATCAATATCTTCAAATACGCGCAGGAGCATCCGGAGTCGGTTACCGCCAAGGCTTTTTTCAATCCGCCGGGCGCGATGAAGCTGGGGGCGGTGAACTCGCGGGCTTGGCGTGCAGCGGAGATCCCGGCCGCCAATGGCCATGCCACGGCGGGCGCGCTGGCGCGGCTTTACGGCGCGCTCGCGGCTGGCGGCGCGATCGACGGCGTGAGGGTCCTGGAACCCGAGGCGATCGTGCGTTGCCATACGGAAGAATCGAGCGGGCGCGACGAAGTGCTGATGATCCCAACGCGCTTCAGCACCGGCTTCATGCTCTCGCAGGCGCACGATCGGATGGGACCCAATGCGCGGACGTTCGGTCATCCGGGGGCGGGCGGCTCGCTCGGCTTTGCCGATCCCGATGCGCGCGTGGGCTTCGGCTATACGATGAACAAGATGGGCCCGTACATCCTGATGGACCCGCGCCCGCGCGCATTGGTCGAGGCCCTCTACGAGTCGCTGTAACGCTAGCGGAGCACAGCGAGCAAGTGAGTCTTTACTCGGGCCGCGCGTCGCAGACTCCACCGCCCCCTGGAGCTGTGTCAAAAATTCCCGTCTGCCGGCGGCGAAAATCAGCCGCCCATATAGTGCGCCATCACTAGCAGGTCGTGTTTGAAGCCGTGGCGGTCTTTGACCTGATCGTTGAGGGTGGCTTCGGCGCGAAAGCCGAGGCGTTTGAAGACGCGAATCGGGCCGGGTTGGTCGGCGACCATCTGCGCGAAGATTTTTTCGAGTCCGGAATGCTGGGCGAGATCAAAGATGGTTTTGGCGAGTAAGTGACCGAGGCCGCTCCGGCGCAGCGAGGGATCGGCCACGATACGGATTTCGCCCACGTGCTGCGACCAGCCATTGAGCTGGCGTTCGAGCACCGCCACCCCGACGATGCGATCGGTAACCGCGACCATCACAGTTTCGCGATCGACGTCGATTTCGTCGAGCCAGATTTCGACCTCTTCGCGATTGAGCAGGTCTTCCTTAAGAAAGACCCGATCCTCTTCCGGCACGCGCTCGAAAAATTCGCCCATCTGCGCGCGATCCTGCGGAATCAGGGCGCGCACAGTCAGAGCGGTTCCGCCGGGTAGCGCGCTTTTTTTCGGATACGCAGCCAGCAGGTAGGCGGAAATCGGATCGTTGGGCATCACCGTGACCTCCGGACTAATAGTTTTCAATTACTAGAAGTGGGCGCGCTTGCAAATCGCTGGGCGGGTCAGCGATCCGGCTGAGGAGTCGCGCCCGACGGGAGTATGCGCTAATAATCATGGGACTCTCAGATTGCTTGATGCAGAAAGCTGGAGCGCGAGATGAGTTCTGGAGTCACCACATGGTTTCCGATTGCCGTGATGTTGTTCGGCGCGGGCGGGGTGGTCGGGACCATGATCACGATCAATCGTTTTCTCGGGCCGCGGCGCGCGGGCGGCAAGGTCAAGGGTGAGGCTTTCGAATGCGGTAATCCGCCGACCGGAAGCGCATGGGGACGTTTTTCGGTGCGCTTTTACCTGACGGCAATCCTTTTTCTCGTTTTCGATGTCGAGGTCGTGTTTCTTTATCCATGGGCCGCGAATCTGCGCGAGCTCGGGGTGTTCGGCCTGGTCGAGGCGTTGGTTTTCATCGCGATTCTCGGGGTCGGATTGGCCTACGCATGGCAGCGCGGGGCGCTCGACTGGGATTGAAACACCCGCCTGACCGTCCGAGCCTGCCAAGCTTGTGACTTCTGTAGAGCTCGCGATGTCGGCGGACGGCGCCAATTCGAGCCACGCGCATCCTGCGCGGGTGCTGATTGTTTTGCTCGGATCGATCGGCGATGTCGTACGCGCCCTGCCGCTGCTTAAGCGGATGCGTGAGGGCTGGCCGACGGCGCATCTGGCGTGGGCGGTTGAGCCGAAGTCGGAGCCGGTCCTGCGCGGCCATCCGTGGCTCGACGAGGTAATCGTGTACGAGCGTCGTGGCGCGCCGTGGTCGTTTGCACCTTTTCTCCTGAAGATTCGGCGCGGACGCTTCGACCTCGTGGTCGATCTGCAGCGGCATCTGAAGAGCGGGGTGATCGCGAGAGTCAGCGGTGCGCGCGACCGTTTCGGCTTTGCGGCGGCGAACGTCAAGGAGTTCAATCAATGGTTCTCGACGCGGCGGATCGCGCCGCAGCCGCCGATGCGGCTGAAGCTCGCGCAGTATCAGGCGTTTGGCGATCTGCTGGGGCTGGCGTCAGGCGCGATCGAGTTTGGGCTCGAGCCGTCGGCGGAAGGCCGGCGGCGCGCGCGCGAGATTATCGGCGCGGCGCCGCGCCCGCTGCTCGGGGTGATTCTCGGCTCGTCATGGCCGAGCCGGGTCTATTTTGCGGAGGCGATCGCAGCGGTAATTAAAGAACTGGCTGCGCCGCCAGAGGGCGCTGGGGGGCTTTTCCCGATTCTGATCGGGGGTCCCGAGGACGCGGAGCTTGCGGCGAACGTCGTGCGTGAACTCAGGGAGACGGCGGCGCTGAATCTGGCGGGTCGGACGAGTGTAGGCGAACTGGCTGGGATTTTTGCTGAATGCGCCGCCGCCTTTGGTCCCGACTGCGGGCCGATGCATATCGCCGCGGCGGTTGGATGTCCGATCGTGTCGCTGTGGGGGGCGACCGCGCCGGAGCGCTCAGCGCCGTGGGGCTTCGCGGAGTTCGCGCTGCGCGGCGAGATCCCTTGCAGCCCGTGCTATTTACGGCATTGTCCGGTCGGGCGCGAGTGCATGCGACGGCTCTCGCCCGCGCTCGTCGCGGCGACGATCCGACGGGCGCTTCAGGTCACCGGCGAACGTCGCGGGGCGCCGGAGATCGAAGAAGCCTCGCCAGCGAGCTGAGCGTGCGGAAACGATCGGAGCTCATCGAATGCGAAAGCTGGTCGCTAATCGTGACCGGCCCGGCCGTCGGGCTCGGCGAGGATTTGCGCAGGCTCGTCGTGACGACGGCAGCCGGCCGCGGCGTGAAGCCGCTGCGGAGATCGCGTCGCGCCACCACGTACAACGTCCGCGCGGCGACAGAGGCCGGCCTGCGAACCGATATTTTCGTCAAAGTGATCGAGGTACCGCACGGCCTCGACGGGCTTAAGCAGAGACTGCGCGATTCGGTGGGCTCGCACGTCGCCCGGGTCACTGCACAAATGGCGGCCGCCGGAATCTGCGCGCCGCCAGTCTGGATTCACGGTCGCGAGCGCGCCGGCGGACGCGAGCTAATCGTCACGCCGCGTGCGCAGGGGCGCGGTCCGCTGCGGACACTTGAGCTATTAGCGGGATCGATCGCTGACAAGCGCGCGGCGTTGGCGGCGTTGGGGATTGAAATTGCGCGGATGCATCGCGCGGGTTTCGTGCATGGCGATCTCACGCCTTTCAACATCTTTGTTGTCCTTGAAGTGCAGCCCCGCTTCATATTTCTCGATCACGAGCGGACGCGGCTGAGCTTCGCGATCGGACGGCGCCGCCGGATGTTGCGCAATCTGGTGCAGCTCGGACGGTTTGCGATGCCAGGGATTACCCGCAGCGATCGGCTGCGGCTCCTTCGCAGTTATGGCCTCGCGATGAAGTGGCGGGACTCGCGCAAGATGACCCGGCGGGTTGCGGCGATGCTCCGGCGGCGCATCGAGCGTGATGGTAATTTCGTGACGGTGATACAACCCACACGGCTGATCGAAGGTAACGTCAGTGGATAGGGCGGATGACCTTCCCGCCCGTAGCCCGTCATTTGATTCTTCGGCAGGGACGGCCTCCAACCATGGTGTGCCAAGCGGACCGTTGCGCGTGGCGGGGGTTGATCCGGAGCGCGGTTTCAGCGGCGGCGAAACGCAAGTGATGGGCCTGACACTCGAACTGCGACGGCGCGGCCATCGCGCTGAAATTCTCTGCGATCGGGACGGTGAGCTGTGGCGACGGGCGCGGGCGGAGGGGGTGGTTTGCCATCCTTTGCGGGTGCGCAATTCGTTAGATATCGCGGCGGCGATGCGGCTGCGCGGCCTGCTGGCGCGCGGAACTTATGACGTGGTGCATTTCCATACCGCGCGCGCTCATGCGCTCGCGCCCTATGTGCGCGGACTGGCGCCGGTAAGAATAGTGACGCGCCGGATGGACTATCGGCCGAACCGGCTTTTTGGCAGGTATCTGTATAATCAGGCGGTGGACGGAGTGATTGCGATTTCGCGCGGCGTGGGAGCGGCGCTCGAACGTGGCGGTGTGCGGCCCGCGCGATTGAGGATTATTCCGAGCGGCGTCGACTGCGTGTGGTTCGCACCCCCGAGCGCGCGCGCGCGCGCCGAGGCTCGCGTTCGTCTCGGACTCAGCGACGCTGATATAGCGGTCGGCGCCGTCGGCGCGCTGACGCCCCGCAAGGGCCATCGATATTTTATTGAAGCGCTACGCCTCGCCCGCGCGATCGCTCCGCCGGGCGTTAACCTACGTGGGTTTATCGCCGGCGATGGACCACTCGCGCAAGAACTTGCCGCACAAACCGCCGTATCCGGGGTGCAGATGCTGGGTGCGCTCGCTGACGCGCGCGCGCTGCTGTGGGCGCTGGATATTTTCGTGATGCCATCCCTAATGGAAGGACTCGGGGTTGCCGCGCTCGAAGCTATGGCGTGTGGACTGCCAGTTATCGCGAGTGACGTCGGCGGCTTGAGCGAAGCGGTCGAGGAGGGCGTCAGCGGCCATCTGGTTTCTCCGGCCGATGCGTCGGCATTGGCGCAGGCGGTGCGGCTTCTCGCGATGGCGCCGGAGGTTCGAATGGCTATGGGTGTGGCGTCGCGAGAACGGGCAATCGCCGGCTTCAGTCTCACGGCGATGGCGGTGCAGACCCTGGCGTTTTACCGCGATTTGCAAATCGCAACTCTGTAGCGGGCGGGGAAAGGATTCACTATCGATGCGCAGCATGACTGGGTTCGGGCGGGCCGAGCTGAGCCGCGCAGGGGTGCAGGTCAACGTCGAGGTGCGCTCGCTGAACCAGCGCTTCTTCGAGCTCAAACTTAATCTCCCGCGCGGATGGGGTGATCAGGAGAAGGAAATCCGCAAGTTGGTGCAAGAGCAGGTCGAGCGCGGGCGCGTCGAGGTGTTTATTCGAGCGGTTTTGACCCGGCCGCCGCACGCGCGCTTGCAGGTCAACGAGGAGTTGGCGCAGGCCTACGTCACGGAACTGCGCCGGCTGGGCCGCAAGCTCGGGCTCGACGACAAGTTGGAGCTTGAGGCGCTACTGCAGCGGCCCGAGATTTTTCAGATCGCGGAAGATGAAAATGACCCGGTTGCCGGCGCCGGCCTGGCGCTCGAAGCGTTGCGCCGCGCGCTGAAGGCGCTGGCGAGCGAACGTGCGCGCGAAGGGCGCGAGCTCAAGCGCGATTTCGAGAACCGGCTCAGGACGATCGGCGCGGCATTACCGCAGATCGAGGAATTGGCCGCGGCCGCGCGTGAGGCTCTACGCACCGGTTTCGAAGCGCGGGTCCGCGAGTTGATGGCCGAACTGCCGATCAACGAGAAGCGGCTGCATGACGAAGCGCTGGGCGCCGCCAATCACGGGGACATCAGCGAGGAGATGACGCGGTTGCGAGTCCATCTGAAGGCGATGACGCCGCTGCTTGGGCGCGCGGGAGCGGTGGGCAAGTCGATGGAATTTCTGCTGCAGGAGCTTAATCGCGAGATCAATACGATCGGGGCAAAATCACAGGATGCCCGCATGTCGCAAATCGCAGTCACGATGAAGGGTGAACTCGAGAAGATGCGCGAGCAGGTGCAGAACGTCGAATGACCCGCCACTGTCTTAATGCAAGGGCCGCCGCACCGGTATAATCGTTTTATGGAGGGGGACAAACGCCCGCGGCGTGGTATCATATTCATATTGTCGGCGCCCTCGGGCGCCGGTAAGACGACGATCTCCCGCGCTGCGCTCCAGCAGATCGAGGGGCTGGAAGCCTCGATTTCACTGACCACCCGCGAGCGGCGCGAGGGCGAGAGGGCCGGCGTCGATTATCATTTTGTGAGCGAGGACGAATTCCAACGGCGCACAGCGGCGGGCGACTTCGCCGAACTGGCGCGGGTCTTTGATTCGAGCTACGGCACGCTGCGTGGCCCGCTTGACCGGGCCGTGGCTGCCGGACGCGACATCCTGCTCGATATCGACGTGCAGGGCGCTGACCAGATGCGCCGCTGCTATCCGCGTGACGCGGTGACGATTTTTGTTCTGCCGCCGAGCTTTGCGGAACTGGAGGAGCGGCTGAGGCGGCGCGGCACCGAGAGCGTTGCGGCGATCGCTCATCGCTTGCAGCGGGCGCATGAGGAGGCCTCGGCCTACCCGGCTTACGATTATCTGATCATCAACGCGGAGGTCGCAGCCTCGATTGCGCGGCTCGGCGCGATCGTCGATGCCGAGCGGCTCAAGGTCACGCGCCTGGCGGAGGGCTTTGCGCCATGGAAAGCGTGACCGGCGACTATCCCGACCAACTCGAAGAAATCATCCGGCGCGCCGGGGAATACAACCCGCAACTTGAACCCCGGCTGATCCGCCGCGCTTACGATTACTCCGCGCGGATGCACGGTGAGCAGAAGCGCAAGTCGGGCGAGCCCTACGTCGTCCATCCGCTGAGCGTCGCGCTGATCCTGACCCAGCTCAAGCTCGATCAATCGTCGCTGATCAGCGGACTGCTGCACGACGTGGTCGAAGACACTCACGCCTCGCTCGAAGAAGTGCAGGGGCTGTTCGGACCAGAGGTCGCGCGGCTGGTCGACGGCCTCACCAAGGTCTCGAAAATCACCTTTTCGAGCCGCGAGGAAAAGCAGGCGGAAAATTTCCGCAAGATGATCATCGCGATGGCGCACGATATCCGCGTCGTGCTGATCAAGCTGGCTGACCGCCTGCACAACATGCGCACGCTCAGCCACCTGCAACCGCATCGCCGCGAAGAGATCGCGCGGGAGACGCTGGAGATCTATGCGCCGATCGCTCATCGGCTCGGAATTTACTGGCTTAAGTCCGAGCTCGAGGACTACTCGTTCCGCTACCTCAACGCGGAGGCCTACGCCACGCTGAAGACACAGGTGGCGGAAACCCGCACGGCGCGCGAAGAATATATCCGCTCGGTGATCGAGATTCTCGCGGCGCGGCTGAGCGAGGCTGAGGTCAAGGCCGAGGTCACCGGCCGGCCCAAGCACTTCTTTTCGATTCACAACAAGATGCGCGAGCAGGAGCTGAGCTTCGATCAGATTCACGACTTGGTCGCCTTCCGGATCATCGTGGAATCGGTGCGCGAGTGTTACGCCGCGCTGGGCGTGGTGCATGCCCATTGGAAGCCGGTGCACGGGCGCTTCAAGGATTACATCGCGCTGCCCAAGGCCAACCTCTACCAGTCGCTGCATACGACGGTGATCGGCCCGCGCGGACAGCGGATCGAAGTGCAGATCCGCACGCGCGAGATGCATGACATCGCCGAGCAGGGGATCGCCGCCCACTGGAGTTACAAGGAGAACGGCGCCGCGCAGATCAAGAAAGCGGAGAGCTTTTCGTGGCTGCGGCGGCTGGTCGAGTGGCAGCAGAATCTCAAGGATCCGGAGGAGTTCCTTTCGACGGTCAAGGACGATCTGTTCGCGGAAGAGGTCTTTGTCTTTACGCCTAAGGGCGACGTACTCGATTTCCCGCAGGGCGCGACCGTGATCGATTTCGCCTATCGCATCCATTCGCAGGTGGGCAACCATCTGACCGGGGCGCGCGTCAATGGCCGCATGGCGCCGCTGCGCTACAAGCTCCAGTCCGGCGACACCGTCGAGGTCACGACCTCCGAGCGTCAGAATCCGGGGAAAGACTGGGCCAACTACGTCGTCACCGCTCGCGCCAAAAGCCGCATCCGGCAATGGCTGCGGCAGCAGCAGTCCGATCGCTCGCGCGAGTTGGGAGTGACGCTGCTCGAGGGGGAGTTGGCCGCGCTGAATTTGACCGTCGCGCAGATCATCGCGCGCGAACGGTTTGCGGCCGCGCTGCAAGAGTTTTCCTACCGCGACGCCGACAGTCTACTCGCGGCCGTCGGCTACGGGATAATCACGCCGGCGCAATTTCTGGCGAAGGTGCTGACCCCCGAGGAGCTCAAGCTTTATCGCGGCGAAAAGCCGCCCAGCATTCCTGGTGAGAGCGAGCATACCGCGCCGCGCGAACGCGGCGCGCCCGGCAACGCCGTGATCGTCTCGGGCATCGGCGACATGATGGTGCGCTTTGCGCGCTGCTGTAATCCGCTGCCGGGCGAGGCGATCACCGGATTTGTCACGCGCGGACGCGGCGTCACGGTGCATGTCGCGGGGTGTCCGCATGCGCTCGCGACTGATCCGCAGCGGCGGGTGCCGGTCATGTGGAAGGCCGGTGACGAGACTCTGCGCCCGATCCAGTTGGAGGTGCTCTGCCTCGATCAGCCGGGATTGCTCGCGCAGATGACCAAGGCGATCGCGGGCGCCGGCGTCAATATCTCGAATTTGCAGGTGAAAAGTACCGGGCATGATGGCCGCGCGCTTTCGGTTTTTGAATTAACCGTGAAGAGCGCCGGACAGTTAAAGAATCTGATGCACTCGATCGCGGCGATTGACGGCGTGATGCGCGTCTCGCGCCTGGGGCTGCACAACGGCGCGCGCGCCGCCGCCGATTCAACCTAAAGTATTACTTGAGATTGTTCCACGTCGAATCAATTAACGGCATCGTCGCATTTCTTGCAATCCAGTTCCATTCCCAAACGGCTGTTGCGGCCTTCCTCGGTAACCACCCATGGGCGGAGCTGAAACGGTGGCGCGTGGCGGACGTGCTGGGTATGTCCGCAGTCGAGATCGGCGACCCAGTCGCGCTGGGCATCCTGATGAAAAGCGATGACGCGGCGAGTCATGCGTTAATCTCCAACCAACTCTATTCTCCGGTTAAGATAGCGAGGGCGGCGGCGGTAAGCAGTCGGCGATGCGGGTCGAGTTTGCGGGCTGAGCGGATGAGGCGGTGCAAGTTTCGGCGGCGCAGGTTGATCGGCAGCGCCGCCGGGAAGAACCGGGCCTTGTCGAGGTCAAGGATCACCACTGCGAAACTCTCGCCCGATTGGGTGACGAAAAGATTGTGCAGGTTCAAGTCGGCATGGAAGAGTCCGCGCCGATGCATCGTATCGACCGCTTGACGGGCCAGCTCGAGGATATGCGTGCGCACGCGCGGATCGTCGTCGGTCTGAAGAAATTCCCAAAGTGTCATGCCGGAGAGCGCGCGCGTGATCATAGCGCCGCGGTAGATGCCCGGGATAATCGGTTCGATTAGCGCGCCGAGCGGTTCGGCAATCGGTATCGCGCGGCGCATCGCCTCGCTGGCGAGCGCGAGTTCGCGCGCGGGACGCGGCCGCTTACCGAGGTAAAGATCGCGATTGAGCAGCCGCATCCAGCCGCCGCGGCGGGAGCGGCGCACGAACAGGGGGGTCTGGCGAAGTTCGATGCGGAAGCCGCTGCGGCGATTGCCGGCGCCTGCGCCGATGCGTTCAGCCTCGGCGATCAACGTCAGAATTTCCTCCGCCTCGCTGAGCAGATCGTTGCGCAGGTATAACGTCCGGCCGGCCGCACGATAAGTTGCGAAGCCGAGCGCGGCAAGGGCTGGGCATCGCGGCGACTCCTGCGTGGCCGATCGCATCGAGGCCTGCCGCGCTATTCGAGGTTGCGCGCTTCGTCGATCAGCATGATCGGAATGTCGTCCTGAATCGGGTAAAGCAGCTTGCACGACCCGCAAACCAGCCCGCTCTGATCGTCATTAAGTTGCAATCCGCCTTTGCATTTCGGGCAGGCGAGAATGTTCAGCAGGTCCTGACTCAAGGCCATAAGAGTCTCTCCTATGAAGGCGTCGCCGGATGAGTTCCGCTTGCGGCTTGCGCTCGGCGTGCCTTGATCACTTCTGCAACCATCGCGAGCAGCCGCGCCTCGTCCGCATCGTCCATCGCGACTTTCAGACGAACAGCGTACAGCGCGGCAGGCTGCGGAGAAAATCCCTCGAGCTTGATCAAATCCTTCTCGGTCGTGATCACGAGATCGGCGGCGGGTGCGGCGGCGACGATCTCACGCCAATCCTCCGGGCGGTACCGGTGATGGTCGGGATAGGCGAACGCCTTGACGATCTTCGCGCCGAGATGTTCGAGCATCGCGCGGAAGCCCTGCGGATCGGCAAGGCCGCAGACCGCGACGACGCGCCGGCCGTTCAGCTCAAGGGGCGACTCGCTCCAACCGTGCGGCGACGCTTGAATCAGGGCGTGAGGGGTAAGAGTTGCCCGCAGAGATGGGAGTCCTTCGAGGCCGGCGCGATCGCGCGATGCAATGGTGCAGGCGTCAGCCCAGGCCGGCGAGACCTCGACGATCGCGTCGGCGCGGCGGATAGCTGACCGTGGTTCGCGCAGCGGTCCCGCCGGCAGCAGCCAGCCGTTGCCGAAACCGCGTCGCGCGCCGACCAACAAGAGGTCGAGGTCGCGACGCAGCCGGCGATGTTGAAACGCATCGTCGAGGATTATGGCGTCGAGTGGGCCGCGTGCGACGAGCAGGTTGATGGCGTCTAATCGCCGTCGCGCCACGGCGATCGGGCCGTCAAAGGCCCGCGCCATCATCGCCGGCTCATCGCCTGCCGCGCTGATTGGGAGGAGCAGCTTACCGCCGTCGGCGACCAGCATCGGACCGTGTTGGTTGTCGCGCCCATAGCCGCGGCTGACGATCGCGATCCGGTGGCCGTGAGTGCGAAGCCGCCGCGCGAGAAACAGCGTGAAGGGTGTCTTGCCATTGCCGCCCAGCGTGAGATTGCCGACGCTGACGGTCGCGACCGGGCTTGAATCCGCCATCACACGCCACCACTGCGCGCGCAGTCCGAGCGCACCGGCATAGAGTGCCGCGAGCGGCGTCAGAGCCGCCCAAAGCGGAGCGCGCAGTCCGCTCACACCGGGTTCCCACAAGCGCTCGAAGTTGAGCCGCCGACGCATCGAGTCAGCCACCCAGCAGCGGTTTGAGGTGGTCGACCGTAAGCCTGGCGCCGTCGGCGAGGCGCTCGATGACCTCGCGGGCGTGGATGCCGGCGACGCGCCGCTCGCGTTCGTCGCTGAGCCAGTTCATGCATCGCGCGACCAACTCTGCGCTATCGGCGGTCACGGCCCCACCGCCGTCGGCGAGGATCGCGTCGGCAACCTGGCGTTGGTTTTCGTGATGCGGCCCGAACAGCACCGGAACCGCGGCGGCGGCGGGTTCCGAGAGGCTTTGGCCGCCGCGCGGGGGCGCCATGCTGCCGCCGACGAAGGCGATCGTCGCGCGTTGATAGAAACCGCGCAGGTCGCCCATCGTATCGATCAGCAGCACGCTCGCAGGATCGTCAGCGTTTGCGGTGAGAGTCGAGGCCTTGGCGTAAATGATTCCCGATGAGCGCAGTTCGGACTCGACTTCAGCGACGCGCTCGAGATGGCGCGGGGCGACGGCGAGCGCGAGGGCCGGGAAACGCTCGACGAGCCCGCGATATGCGCTGAGGACGATGGCCTCTTCGCCGGGCGCGGTCGATCCGGCAACCAGAATCGGTCTTCCGCGCGCGAATCCCTCGAGAGCCGGACGCAGTATGGCCGTAGAGTCGTCGAGATCGAACTTGGTGTTGCCGGTGACGAATAGCCGATCGTCCGGCGCCCCGAGTTCGCGAAAACGTGCGGCGTCGGCCACGGTCTGCACGAGAATTCGATCGGCCCGCGCGAGCGTAGCGCGCAACAGTCCGCGCACCCGACGATACCTCCGCAATGAACGCTCCGACATGCGGCCGTTGATCAGGATAACTTTCGCAACTGCGCGCGCGCCCTCGAAAAAGAAGTTAGGCCACAATTCGGTTTCCGCGATAAGGATCAGACGGGGCTGCACACGGCTGAGGAAGCGCCGCACCGCCGATTTAAAATCCAGCGGCGCCAAACCATAAGCCGCAAGGCCGCGAAGCCGCCGGCGAGCGGCCTCACGCCCGGTGAGCGTCATGGTAGTGAGCACCACTTCGAGGCCGGGGACCTCGCGAGCGAGCCGGATGACAACAGGCCGCACGGCTTCGATTTCGCCGACCGAGGAGGCATGGACCCACACGCGTCTCGTCGGATCGCCGGCGAGCGCGGGAGTTGCGTAGCCGAGACGCTCGCGACGGATAGCAGAATCGCGCCCGCCGGCGACGGCCAGCGCGAAGGGCAGGGCCGGGTACCAGAGGGCGTTGTAGAGCTGGGCGAATTTTGAATCGCGAGCCGGCACAAGCGAATCGTCGATCAGCCGGTGAGATCGCCGTTGGTTGCAAGCGTGGGTCTGAATTGCAGATCGTGCAGGCGGCCGTATTCGCCGCCGCGCGCGATCAACTCATCGTGCGTGCCGGTCTCGACGATGCGGCCATGCACCACGACGACGATGCGATCAGCGCGCCGGACAGTGGAGAGTCGATGGGCGATCACGAGTGTGGTGCGATTCTCCATCAGGCGCTCGAGCGCCTCCTGGACCTGGCGTTCGGCGTCGGAGTCGAGCGCCGAAGTCGCTTCATCGAGAATCAGGATCGGGGCGTTTTTGAGCAACGCGCGGGCGATCGCGAGACGTTGGCGCTCGCCGCCCGAGAGCCGGACACCCAACTCGCCGACCACGGTGTCGTAGCCGTCGGGCAGCCGCGTGATGAAGTCATGAGCATTGGCGTCGCGCGCCGCAGCGATCACGGAGTCGAGGCTTTTTTCCATACTGCCGTAAGCGATATTGGCGCGAACCGTATCGTTGAAGAGAAAGGTCTGCTGGGTGACGATGCCGATTTGCGCGCGCAGCGAGGCAATTTTCAGGCGGCGCACATCTATTCCGTCGATCGTTACAGCGCCGCGCTGGACATCGTAAAAGCGCGGCACCAGGTCGGCGATAGTTGATTTGCCGCCGCCGCTCATACCGACCAGCGCGACCACTTCGCCCGCGCCGATCGTCAGGTTGATCCCTTCGAGCACCCAGGCGTCGCTATAACGGAAGCTCACCTCTTCGAGCGCAATGGTATGGTTGCCGGACGCGAGTTCGAGCCCGGCCGGATCGTCGCGCACCTCGACCGGCGCGTCCATCATCTCGAAGACGCGCTCCGTTGCTGCCAGCCCTTGCTGAATATCATTGTTGGTTTTCGTCAAGCTTTTGAACGGCTGGTAGATAATCAGCATCGCGGCGATGAACGCGCCAAAGGTGCCATAGGTGCGCGTGCCGGAAAGCACCGAAACCGAGCCCCACCAGATCACGGCGACGATCGCGAACGCGCCCATCACTTCGATGATCGGCCCGGTGGCGGCCTTGATGCGCGCCACGCGCATACTGATGCGGAAGAGCCGCCGCAGCTCGCGATGAAAACGGCCGCGCTCGTAATCCTCCATCCCGAAGGCCTTGACGACGCGATTGCCCTGGTAAGTCTCTTGCAGCACGACGTTGAGACCGCCCATCTGTTTTTGGGCTTCGCGGGTCATGCGGCGCATCCGCTTCGAGAAGGTCGCGACCGGCAGGACGGCCGCGGGGAAGACCAAGAAAGCGATCAGCGCCAGTTTCCAATCTATGTAGATTGCGGTCGCCAACACCGCAATCAGGGTCGCGCCGTCGCCGAAGATTGAAGTTAGGCTGTTGATCGCTCCGCCGGTCACGAGCTGCACGTCGTTAATGACCCGCGACATCATCACACCGGTCGAGGTGCGATTGAAGAATGCAAGCGACTGGTTTTGCAGACGCTCGTTGAGCCCCGAGCGCAAATCGAGCGTGATCTTCTGACCGATGTAAGCCTGCAGATAATCGGAACCGAAGTCGGCGGCGGCGCGGATCAGAAAGAGCGCGAGCGCTTCGAGGGACAGAACGCGCACGGCGGCAATGTCATGCAGGTCGTGCTTATTCGTCATCTGATCAATGAAGCGCTTGATCAGCAACGTGATGACGCCGTTGGTGGCGCTCAGCACCAGCATCGTGATGAGCAGGATCAGGACATAAGGGAACAGGTAGCGCCGCAGATAGCCGAGCAGGCGGAGATAGAGCGGTGGCAGCAATCTCATGTGTTACTTTAGGTATATTAATCGATCATTTGCGGCACGAATCGCTCATCTGCAGTGCGATCGCCGCCACGCGCGCCGATGCCCCCGGCTCGCCGAGCGTCATCCGCAAGGCGCGCAACTCGGCTATCACTTCCCTGCGGAGGCTTTCGTCCAGCATCGGTTCGGCGGCGCGCACCAGCTTGGCCGGGGTGACGTCATACTGGATCAGCTCGGGCACAACTTGGCGCCCGGCGAGAAGATTGGGCATCCCTACGCAATCAACGCCGCGAACGAGCGCGCGGCCCACCGCATAACTCAGTGCTGACATTTTGTAGGCGATCACCATCGGGCATCCGAGCAGGGCCGCCTCGAGCGTCGCGGTCCCCGAGGCAACCAGCGCGAGTTCGCTAGCCGCGATAATACTATAGGTGTCCCCTTCGATAATACGCACTCCGGCGAGTGCTTCGGGGCCCGCGATGCTGCGCAGATCCTCGACCGACAGGGTATTCGCGAGCGCGATAACCGGTTCGAGGTCGTGGTCCGTGCGCAGCACGCGCGCGGCCTCGAGCATCGGGCGGAGCAGATAGCGAATTTCGCCGCGGCGGCTGCCCGGTAAAAGCGCGAGCAGGCGCGCGCGCGTTTTGAAGCCGTGGCGATCAAGCGTGGCGGTGCGATCCTGCGCCGGCTGCACACGATCGAGCAGCGCATGACCGACGAAAGTCACGCGTCCGCCCGCGCGCTCGTAGAGCGGGGCCTCGAAGGGAAAGACCACGGCGAGCTGATCAGCGCGCTTGACCAGGGTGCGGATACGCCAGCGGCGCCAGGCCCAGACCTGCGGCGGCACGTAGTAGAGCACGGGCACGCCGGCGCGGCGCGCGAACCAGGCGAACTTGAGATTGAAATCAGGGAAATCGATCAGGATAACCAGATCGGGCGGATCGCGCCGGAGCAGTTTCACCAGCTGGCGAAAGGCGGCAAGGATCGGACCGATGGTCGAGGCGAGTTCGGTCGCTCCCATCCCCGAGACCTCCTCGGTGTTGACGACGGCGCTGACGCCGGAGGCGCGCATCCGCTCCCCGGCCATCCCGAAGATTTCGCAGGCAGGCGCGAGCGCGAGAATTTGAGCGGCGAGATCGGCGCCCAGATGATCGCCCGAAGCTTCACCTGCAATCATCAAAATGCGCCGTGGCCGCGTTCCCGTCATGGTGAATTTCCGACGCGGTCGAGAGTCAGAGTGAGCGGTCTGCAAAAGCCATCGGGGCGCCGTCGCGGCTGATCGAATTGCGAATCAGTTCGCTCAGTTCCATCACGCGCAGACCGTCCTCGGCGCCGACCAGCGGAGCGCAGCGGGTGCGGACGCTGGTGACAAAGGCGGTGATTTCATCGAGTAACGGATCGCCGTCGCCGAGGTCGACCTGTTCTGCAGAGATGGTCGGATAAGTAGAGCCGGTAGCAGGTGGGGTCTTGCGATAAACCTGGATGCGGCGCGCCTCGTAATCGAGCGAGATGTAGGCGTCGGGCTGGAAGAAGCGAATTTTGCGCTCGCGGCGCGGCGCGACGCGGCTCGCGTTGAGGTTCGCGATGAGGCCGTCGGCGAAGCGGATGCGCGCATTGGCGACGTCAGGTTGATCGGTCAGGACGGCGACGCCGACCGCTTCGAGTGATTGCGGCGCCGCGCGCGTCACGCTCAGGACCACGTCGAGGTCATGGACCATCAGGTCGAGTACGACGTCAACGTCGGCGCCGCGCTCGGTGAAGGGCGCGAGCCGATGGCATTCGATGAAGCGCGGCGCGCTGAGAATCGAGCGCAGGTGCACGATCGCAGGATTAAAGCGTTCGAGATGGCCGACCTGCAAAATGCGCCCGGTGCGCGCGGCGATAGCGGCGAGATCGTGGGCTTCGGCGAGCGTCGCAGCCATCGGTTTTTCGACGAGGACATCGAGACCCTGTTCCATCAGGTCGCGGGCGACGGCGTGATGGACGACGCCGGGGACGGCGACGGTGGCGAGATCGGCGCGGCCTGCGAGTTCGCGATGGTCGCGCAGGGCGCTCGCTCCGGTTTGATCGGCCAACCGCTGCGCGCGGTCGGGATCGAGGTCAACCACGCAGGCCAGTTTCACGCCCACTATGCCGGCGTATTTTTGCGCGTGCAGCGTGCCCAGCCGTCCCGCGCCAACGAGCGCCGCGCGCAACTCACTCATGGCCATAAAGCGTGACGCCGAGTTCCTGTGCGCGCGCGAAGGCGGCCTCGCGTTCGAGGATCATCGCGGTGCGGGCCTGCAGGCCGAGCATCGCCGCGCCGATTTCACCGAGCAGGTCGAGCGTAGCCGGCCCGATCGTGGGACGGTCGAAGCGAAGGTCCTGCGCGGCCTTGGCGCCTTTGGCGACGACGAGACCTTTGCCCCAGACCGCGGCGGCGCGGCGCAGGGCGGCGTCGGTGCCTTCGATCGCCTCGACTGTGGCCACGACGCCGTCCCGGACAGCGACGGTCTGACCGACGTCGAACGCGCCGAGTGCATCCAGCACTGCGAAGGCGAGGCGCAGGTCGGCGAGCTGAGCGGCGGTCGGCGCCGGACCGGCCAATAGACCGGCGGCCGCGATGACATCTTCGAGCAGCGGCACTGGGTCGATCACTTCGATGCCGTCACTTTCGATTTCGGCGGCGAGGCCGCGCAGCACGGCGTCGTCACTGAAGCGTCCGATGCGCGAAAGCATCGCGAGCGCGCGCGCGTCCGGGGCAAACGAATCCGCCAGCCGGGCGCGCGCGATGCCGCCGGCCATCGCGGCTTGCCGGACGCCGGCGCGTTTGAACACGGCTATCATGCGTTCGAGCTCGCCAACTTTTATCCACGTGATCTCGTCAACCAGCGGCGCGAGCGCTTCCGCGGTCTCGCCGCGATGGGCAATCGCGACGATACTGAGGCCGCGCCGCCGCGCGGCCTTGGCGACTTCGAGCGGGAAAGTGCCATTGCCGGCGATGAGGCCGAGGCTATTCACGATCGCGGCCGACGACGCCACGCGGCGAGTTGGTGATGAAGTCAACGAGGCGGCGGACCTCGGCGACCTCGCCGTTGCGGGCAAGCACGCGTTTGAGCGCCTGATTGCGCAGCAGCTTCCCGTAAAAGAGCGTGCGGAAGGCGGTTTTCAGCGCCGCGATGGTTTCGGTAGTGAAGCCGCGGCGTTCGAGGCCAATCGAGTTGACACCCACCAGGCGCGCGCGATCGCCCGCCACCATCGAGTAGGGCGGAACGTCCTGCGCGACCTTCGAGCCCGCCGCCACGATCGCGTGCGCGCCGATCCGGCTGAACTGATGGATACCGCACATGCCCGCCGTGACCACCCATTCTTCGAGGACGCAGTGACCGGCGATTTCGGTCGAATTGGCGATGATCGAGTGATCGCCAATCGCGCAGTCGTGGGCGACGTGAACATAGTTCATCAGCAGGACATGGTTGCCGATTCGCGTGAGCATCCCGCCGCCTTCGGTACCGCGATGAATCGTGGTGAACTCACGGATGCGGTTATCGTTGCCGATTTCGAGGCGCGACGGCTCGCCGTGATACTTCAGGTCCTGGGGATCGGCGCCGATTGAGGCGAACTGAAAGATCCGGTTGCGTTCGCCGATCGTGGTGTCGCCTTCGATCACGGCATAGGGACCGATCTGCGTCTCCGCGCCGATTTTGACGCGCGGACCGATAACCGCACCCGGGCCGATTTCCGCCGACGAATCGATCTCTGCCGCGCGATCGATCACCGCCGCTGGATGAATCCGCCCGGCTATGGGAGTTGGCCCTCGACTTCCATCGCGGAGAGCTCGGCTTCGGCCGCGAGCTCGCCGTCAACTCGGGCCTCGCCGCGCATTTTCCACAGCGGGTGATGATGCTTCAGCAGCCGCACTTCCATATGCAACTGATCGCCGGGCACGACGCGCCGGCGTAGGCGCGCCTTGTCGATCCCGGTCAGCATAAAGAGGCTGCGGCGTTCGCCGATGATGCTGAGCGCGAGGATCGCCGCGGACTGCGCGAGGGCTTCGAGAATGAGCACGCCCGGCATCACCGGCATACCGGGAAAGTGGCCGGTGAAGAACGGCTCGTTGATGGTGACATTCTTGAGCGTCAGGACGTGATCGGCGTCGCGACCGAGCACCCGATCGACCAGCAGAAACGGGTAGCGATGAGGCAGCAGCCCGAGGAAGCGGTCGTTATCGTGAGGGGTTTTATCCGCCAAGCCGCTACCGGATTACTTCGTGATGGTCGAGCCGCCCGACGGCGGGGCGCTTTCCTCGGGCTGCGCCGGACGCGGCTCCGAGGCGGAACCGAAGCGGCCGCCGCCGCTCGAGGCCATCGCTTCCTGGGCGAGCGCGCCCGGCTTGACGTTCATCGCATCGTAGTCGCGGATGACCTCGTCGGTGATATCGATACTCGGGATGGCCCAGAGCAAGGAACCCTTTTCCATGACCATCGTGTAGTTGCTCTTGGCGCCGATTCGCTGCACCACCAGCGCGAGATCGCGCACGATCTCGCCGGTCATTTCCTGATCCTTCTGCTTGAGCTCATCGGCTGAGTTTTTGTAGTCGTCCTGGAAGGCATGCAACTTCTTGGAGTAATCGTCCTCGAGGTTCTGGCGCTGATCGGGCTGCATCAGCGGGCCTTTTTCTTCGTACTCTTTTTTGAGCCGCTCGACTTCGTCCTGCTCGCCCTGCAACCGCTGCTGCAGGCGCTCGATGCGCCCGCGGAAATCCGTCTTGACCGCTTTACCGTTGTGGCAATCGTTGAGGGCGCGCTGAATATCGACGAAAGCTAATTTATAGTCGCTTGCGTGCAGGGGCGCGGCTGCCATCGTGACCAGAGCCAGCATCAGTGCCGCGGCGCAAAGCTTCGACAGAAACGTCATACCCAACCAACCCTCCATTGCATTAGCGTCTTTCGCTGACCAGCGAGCATGAGGACGAACAGGGCCGGCTGGTGATTCGAGCGTAAACTCTGGCCGATCTTGCCGGGGCGCGCAACTGTGCGGTTGCCCATCGTCATCTTGACGCAGATCCCCACGCTCGCCGATCGGGCTTCGCTCGCGGAGACGCCAGCTCTGGCGTTAGAGAGGCGCGCCCGCGCCGAAATCAAAAACCACGGCCTGATCGTTGGGCCGTTTGTTGATCGGGAACGCGAGATCGACCGCCAGCGGACCGAAGGGAGATTTCCAGCGCACGCCCGCGCCATAGGCCGCCTGCAAAGAACTGGGCGTGATCGAATCGTGCAGGCGGTAGGCCTGACCGGCGTCGAGGAAGGCCGCGCCACGGATACCAAAGGAGGACCAGATCGGGAAGGTGGTCTCGGCGCTCAGCAGCAGTTCCTGGCTGCCGCCGACCTGCTCGACCGCGAGCGGGGCGCCCTGCTGATCGAAGAGCGTGACCTGCGGGCCCAACGAATAGATTTCGTAACCGCGCACCGAACTGAGGCCGTTGTTGCCGCCTGGGAAGAAGCGCTCATAGAGCGGCAACTCCCCGCCAAAACCCGAGCTCAGGAGCGTGCCGATGCCATAAGTCACGCCCGGCGCGAAGACCCACTCACCCCATTTTGGACTCTGAATATAAGGGATGAAAAACCGGGTGTGGAACACGCTCTTGACAAATGCGGTGCCGCCGAGCCCGGCCAGTTCGACGTCCAGCGACTGGACCGACCCGCTGCGCGGGTCCTGAGGGTTATCAACGGTGAAGCGCCGGATACCCGGGGTGATCTCGGAGACTCGGGTGTAGCCCTTGTAGCGGAAAATATCGAAGGTGGTGAACTCGCCGAGTCCGCTGATGCCGACGCTCTCGAAGGTATAGCCCAAGGAGAGATTGATATCGTCGAGCGAAAACTGGCCAATCCGCTTGAGCCCGAGGTCAACCAGCGGATAGCTGGCCGTGACCGAGAATCCCGCCGTGCTCTGATTGAACGAAAATAAAAAGAGCTTGTTGTAAAAGCCCTGCAAAGAGATGCTGAGCGGAATATCGAGGAACCAGGGCTCAGTATAACTGACAGTATAATCCTGGTAGAGAAAACCGACCTGTGCATCAGCCGAGATCGACTCCCCGCCGCCGAACAGATTGCTGTTGCTGACGCTGAAATTGCCGAAGATCGACGAATAGCTGTCGTAACCGCCGCCGGCCTGCAGCGATGCCGTGTTCTGTTCCTGGACGGCGACGTTGAGATCAATCTTGTCCGGTGAAGGCCCGGGCTCGGTCGAAATGCGCGTATTGGAAAAATAGCCGAGCGAGTCGAGGAGCTGCTTGGAGCGCTGGATTCTCGCCGTCGAATAAGGCTCCTGCTCCTCGATCGTCAATTCCCGCCGGATTACCTTGTCCGAGGTTTTGGTATTGCCGGTGATCTTAATGCGATCGACCAGGACCTCGCGGCCCGGCGTAATGTTGTAGACGACGTTGACGTTGCGCGTCGCCGGGTCGACCTGGGTGCGCGGATCGACGTTGACGTACGCATAGCCGCGATCCGAGTAAAGATCCGACAGGGTGAGCACGTCGTGCTGCATGTCGGAGCCGCTGAAGACCTCTTTGGGCTTGAGGATTAATTTGCTGATCAGATCCTTCTCCGGCAGCTTGAGATCGCCGGCGACCTCAACCGTGCCGACCTTATACTGCGGTCCCTCATCAATCGCGAAGCTGACAGTCAGATAATTGCCGTGCCGGGTAATCTGCGGCGGCGAAACCACGGCATTGACGTAGCCGTGCTCGTAATAAAACGAAGTCAGACGATCGACGTCGCTCTGGAGTTTCTTCTGATCAAGGTAACCGGTGCTGAAGATGTAGCTCAGCACGCTGTGCCGCTGGGTTTCGAGGAGGCCGCGCAACTGCCGCGCCGAATAGGCCTTGTTGCCGGTAAAGTCGATCTTTGAAATTTTGACCGCCGGACCCTCGTCCACATCGATCACGCCGATCGCCGTGTTGTTCGGTTGCGGGATCAGCTTGAAATCGACCTTGGCGTCGAGATAGCCCTTGCCCTGATAAACCTCGGTGATATTGCGGACCGTGCTCTTGGCGCGCAGCGGATCGTAGACCGCGCCCGAATGGATCGTCAGCGCATTGATAATCTGCTCGTCGGCGGCCTTGATCTTTTTCATCCCGCTGAACCGCAGGTCGCTGATCAGCGGGCGCTCAGTCACCGAATAGGTGAGCACGCCGTTATCGATTGCCGCGCTGGCGTGGTCGAAAAAACCCATCTTGTAGATGGCCTTGACATCTGCGTCGACGGCGGCCTGATTCAGCGGTTGACCGGTCTGCTGCGTGATGTGGACGCGGATGGCGTCGGTCTCGACGCGTTGATTCCCCGCGATTTTGATGTCGGTGACGATCGGCGACGGCGTCTGTGCGCGTGCCGGCGCGACCACGGCGAGGATCATGAGGAGCAGCCAGAATAGACGAACGCGGAGGAATCCTCCGCGCAACAGAAAAGAATTTGCCGCCGTCACCATCATCCCCGCAGGCGGCGACCAAGCTAACCAATCATCTGATTGAAGTAAACCAAGCGCTGTCCCACAAGGGCAGACGCGAGCCTCAAAGCAGCGCAAAGCACAGTGCGACACCGCTCGCGCTCGACGTGCTTGAAGTGATCTAGGCGTCGGGCTCGGCGAACAGACGCCCCTCACGCAGTCTCAGCGTCCGCCCCATACTGCGCGAAAGGCGTTCATTGTGCGTTGCGACCACGAGGGTTACGCCGAGCGAGGTATTGAGGCGATGAAAGAGCTCGTGAATCTCACCCGCGGTATGCGGATCAAGATTGCCCGTCGGTTCATCGGCCAGGACCAGCCGCGGGCGCATCACTACCGCGCGCGCGACCGCGACGCGCTGCTGCTCACCGCCGGAAAGCTCGGTCGGGCGCCGATGCGACTTGTCGCCGAGTCCCACCAGTTCCAGCACCTCGGTAGCGCGCGCCCGCGCCTCGCGCTGATTGAGGCGCGCGATCAGCGCCGGCATCATCACGTTTTCGACCGCGCTGAAATCGCCGAGCAGATAGTGGAACTGAAAGACGAAGCCGAGATTGCGGTTGCGAAAGTCGGCCATACGCTTGGCGTCCATGGCGAAGAGATCGTGATCCTCGAATAAAACCTTTCCGGCAGTTGGCGCTTCGAGGCTGCCGAGCATGTGCAGCAAAGTGGACTTGCCCACCCCGGACTGGCCGACGATCGCGATCTCCTCGCCCGCCATCACCTCGAGCGCCAAATCGCGCAGCACGACGACCTCGCGCCCGGCGTCGAGGAAGCTCTTGCCGACCGCCTCGGCGCGCAACAGCGGGACCCCGGTTTGCACTTGCGCCGCCACCGGAGCGATCGCCGTGTCAGACGCGAGCCTACTCATAGCGGATAACCTCGACCGGACTGAGCGTGCGCGCGCGCATCGCCGGATAGATCGCGCCCGCTAGACAGAGCGCGATCGCTGCGACCGCCACCGCGATGAAGTTCACGGCATAGAGCCGCACCGGAACCGTACTGACCATGAAGAGGTCAGCCGGCAGATGAATAAAATGATACTTGCCGATTAAAAACGACACGATAAAGCCGACTCCGACGCCCAGCAGCGTGCCGCCGATCCCTAACGCCGCACCCTCGCAAAGAAAGATCGCGGCGATCGAGCCGGCCCGCGCCCCCATCGCGCGCAGAATCGCGATCTCCTTGCGCCGCTCCATCACCACCATCACCAGGGTCGCGATAATGTTGAACGCCGCCACCAGCACAATCAGCAGCAGCACCAGAAAATAGGTGAATTTCTCGAGCTTTAGCGCGGCGAACAGCGGGGCGTCGGTTTGCGTCCAGTCAGTTACGGCGAGGCCGGGATCACCGCCAGCCGCGATCCGCCGGGCGAGGGCGGGAGCGTCGAAAAGATTGGCCGCGCGCGCCTCGACACCCTGCTCGAGTTGCGGGTCGTCAGCCAGCAGCGCCTGACCGTTGCGCAGCGCGACGAAGATCAGCGACGAGTCGTACTCGAACATGCCCGAGTGGAACAGGCCCGCAACGACAAAGCGGCGCAGCCGCGGCGTCGAGCCCGCGCCCAGGCTCGCCGGCGCGATCACGATAATCGCCTCGCCCACGCGCACGGCAAGGTCCTCCGCGAGTCCGTCGCCGATCAGCGCGCCCGGCAATTGCACGACGCGTTTGACGCCGCGATCGCTCACGCTCACCGGGAAACTTTGATCCATCGCCGCCGCCCGCGCACCGGCAGTTAGCGTGCTCTCAAGTTCGCGCAGGACCGGATTGTGCCGCGCTTCGACCGCGCGCAGGGTCGCGCCCGCAACATAGGCCGGAGTGCCCGCAGCCGTGGTCGAGACCAACATCACCTGCGAGGTTGCGAACGGCGCCACGCCGACGATTCCGGGCAGGGCGGCGACGCGCCCGGCAAGGCTCGGGATCTGGGCTGCGTCGTGCGGGCTGACCGTAACGGCAATCTCTGGATTGAAGGCCAGCAGCCGGTTGCGCAAGTCCTCCTCGAAACCGCTCATGACCGAGAGCACGACCGTGAGCGCGAAGGTGCCGATCGCGACGCCGGCCAGCGAGATGAGCGCGATCAGCGAAACGAAGCGCTCATGCCGCCGCGCACGCAGGTAACGGACTCCGATCAGATATTCGAAGCGCACCGATAAATCCTCGCTGCGCCCCGGGATGACCGCAACGCACGCGCCCACGCGGTCCAACGCTGATTAGGCCAGGTTGCGTAAAACTCCGCAGGCGTTAGCTGTGATTTCCTCATTGATGCAGAAGACGCAAGGATTGAGCGCGTAGTGAATTTTCATAGTTTCGGACCCGTCATGGTTTTGCAATCGATCGGGGTTGCCGTGGTTGACGGGCGCCGATAGACTCGCACGCGGACCGGGGACTTTCTGAAAATCGGGGCTTTCTAGAGGGGCAGCGAATGAAACGTTGGTGGGCCGTCGCATTCGCGTTTTTTCTCAGTCTCTGCCTGATGGCGGCGCAGGTGCACGCCAGCGACGACGACGGCTCCGACGACAATGACTCGGGTGATACGGCTGACGCGCCCGCCGACGCTCCGGATGTCAGCGCGCCGGTCAGCCCCGCGGTTGCGTCAACGTCAGCGCCGCCGGCGGTTGCCGACTCCGCGCGGCCGGGCGCGAGCGATCTCATCACGATGAATTTCCAAAACGTCGAGATCCCGGTGCTCGCCCGCTTTATCAGCGACATCACCGGCAAGAATTTTGTTATCGACGAGAATGTGCGCGGCAAAATCAGCATCATCTCGCCGAGCCGCGTCACTCCTGAGCAGGCCTATTCGATTTTTCAATCGGTGCTGCAGCTCAAAGGCTTCACCACTGTCCAGGCCGGCCCGGTGATCAAAATTATTCCGGCCCGCGATGTCCGCCAGTCGGCGGAGTTGACCGAGTCGCAGCATCCGGCGCAAGCGCAGGGCGATCAATACGTCACACGGATGATCAAGCTGCGCAACGCCGACGCGGCGTCGGTGTTGAGCGTCATCCAGCCGATGGTCTCGCACGACGGTCTGATCGCAGCGTTTCCTCAGGACAATACGCTGATCATCACGGACGATGCCTACAACGTCCAGCGCCTGCTGCAAATTATCGGCTCGCTCGACGTCCATGGCGTGCAGCAGAACGTAGCGGTCATTCCGCTCAAGCTCGCTTTCGCCGACGATCTGGCCGCGCAGATCGATAAAATCATGAGCGTACGTGAGGCCTCGATGCACGGGGCCGGCGTGCCGCGTCCGGGCGTGGGCGTCGTCGCGCCCTCCGCGCAGGGCGCCGCGAGCAGTTACAGCGTCGTGCCCGACGAGCGCACCAACTCGCTGATCGTTCTGGCCGGGCCGCTTGAGATGCGTCAAATCAAGGACCTCGTCCTCAAGCTCGACGTGCATTCGCCCAACGAGACCTATCGCATCCACGTACTTCATCTGAGATACGCGCCGGCAACTGAGATGGTCGATGTGCTCAACGGGATGCTGAGCGGCGGCGGCGGCCCCTCGTCGCTGTCGCCGTCGACCGGACGCAATTCGCTCGGCCGCGGCAGCTCGTTGGGGAATCAGAACGGCTCCTTCAACAGCGGCTTTGGCGGCGGCGGCAGTAGCTTTGGCGGCGCCGCGGGCGGTATCGGCGGCGGCAGTAGCTTCGGCGGCGCCGCGGGCGGTATGGGCGGCGGCAGTGGCTTTGGCGGTTCCTCGGGCGGTTTCGGCGGTGCCGGTGGCGGCGGCCTCGGTTCGCGCACTCAGGGCGCGTCCGGCAACGGCCCTTCGACCGCCAGCAGCAGCGGCGGTCACGGCACCGATTTCGAAAGCAACGTCACCGTCACCGCGGACCCCGCCACCAACTCGTTGATCGTCAGCGCCGCGCCGCAGGACTACGAGACCCTCCGCCGCGTTATCGAGCAGCTCGACATCCCGCGCGTCCAGGTGTTCGTCCAGGCGATCATCGTTGCCGTCGACGTCAACCGCACCAAGGACATCGGCGTCAACTTCCTCAGCTCGGGCTCGCTCGGCAGCAACGTGCTCGGGCTCGGATCACTCAATTTTGGCAATCTGCAGAACGCGCTCGGTAATCCGTTGGGACTGACTGGGCTGGGCTTCGGCTTGGCCTCGGGCAGCAATTGCCAAGTCCCGTCGACCAGTTCGACCACCACGACCCCCACGACTACCTCCAGCAATATCACGGTGCCGTGCGACGTCGCCCTGATCACTGCGCTGCAGAGCGACACGCATAGCAATGTGCTCTCGGCGCCGACCCTGCTGACGGCAGACAACGAGGAAGCGATGATCGTCGTGGGCCAGAACGTCCCGTTCGTCGGCTCGTCAGCCGCCAACTCGGGATTGCCGGGGCAGATTTTCAATTCGGTGGATCGTCAGAACGTCGGCATCACCCTCGATATGATCCCGCAGGTCTCCGCCGGTGACGCGGTCAAACTGGACATCTACGAGGAAGTCTCCAACGTCGTTAATGGCACCCAGAATTCGTCGACCAACCCGCTCGGACCGACCACCACCATCACCTCGGCTTCGACCAGCGTGCTCGTGCAGAACCATCGGACCGCGGTGATTGGCGGGCTCATCTCGACCGAGACCGACATCACCCGTCAGGGCGTGCCGTTTCTTTCGGATATCCCCTTCCTCGGCAATCTCTTCAGCGATAACTCGCGGATTAATACCAAACAGAATCTGCTGGTTTTTCTGACTCCGCACGTCGTCCGCACCCGCGATGATTTGCAGGCGCTCGCGCTCGATCAGCGGCAAAAATACGTGCGCTCGCTCGGCCGCCAGGAGATCAATAACATGCCGGCGTCGCACTTCCAGCAACTTTATCAGCCGACCTTCAACGCTCCGGTCTCGCCGCAGCAGGATCTCAATCAACAGGCGCAACCCGCCACGAACAGCGGTTTCGCACCCAATCCGAACGCCGCCAATCCGCCTCCGGGCGGCGCCGCGGGCGCGAGTTCCTACAGCGCGCCGAACGGCGGCAGCGGGCCGCCGGCCGCAAACGCGCCATGACCGCGCGACGGCTCAGCGCCGGCGCGATCGCTACCCGCTGACGAGTTGCGCCGCCGATGCCCCGTCAGATCGGCGCCCTGAGAGCCTGGACCGAAGTCGCCGCGTTGAGCGTCCCGTGGGGCGTGCTGCGCGCCTTTTCCCTCGAACGCGCGATCCGCGTTGGCGCCGCTTTCGGCGCCGTCGCGATGACCGCGGATTACGTCAACCGCCGCATTGCTGAGCGCAACCTGCAGATCGCCTTTCCCGACTCTGACGCACACGCGCGTCGCAAAATTATCCGTGGAATGTATCGGAATTTCGGCCGGATGGCGGCCGAGTGGGTCCATTCCCGTCACCTTGATCGCGCGGCGATCGAGCGGCGCGTCACCTACACCGGACGCGAATGCTGGGACGAAGCCAACCGCCGCTCGGGCGGCCGCGGCATCCTGACGCTGACCGCGCACTTCGGCAATTTCGAACTGCTGTCGCTCGCCCACTCGGCCTTCGGCAATCGCGTCGCTTTCGTGCAGCGGCCCAATCGCAACCCGCTCATCGACGCCGCCGTGATGGCGCGGCGCGAGCGCTTCGGTTGCCGCCCCATTCCGCGCCGCGGCGCCGGCCGCCCGATGCTCCGGCTGCTGCGCGACGACTGGATGGTTACGATCCCGCTCGATCTCGATACGCGCGACGGCGTCTTCGTAGATTTCTTTGGACTCATGGCCGCGACCAGCGACGCCCTCGCGCGTATCGCGCTCGCCACCGGCGTCCCGGTGCTGCCGGCCTTTATGGTGCGCGACGGCGCCAGCACCCGCCATCAGATTACCTTTCTGCCGATCATCGAGACGGCGCGTGGCTCCGATCGCCCCACCGCCGTGCGCGAAAACACTCAGCGCTATACCTCAGTGATCGAAGGCATGATTCGCGCGCATCCCGATCACTGGAACTGGATCCATCGCCGCTGGAAAACCCGCCCCCCGGGCGAAGCGCGCTTTTATTAGCGCTCCGCCGTGCGTCCGACGAAGTGGACGGTTAATCTCGAAGGGTCGGAATCGTATTGAGCTCTTTCTTGAGCTTACGCTTGGCGTGCCAGAGGTCGTAACGGTTTTGCAAAGTCATCCAGAGATCCGGGCCATTGCCACAGAGCTTGCCGAGCCGGATCGCCATCTCCGGAGTAATGGCCGTATCGCCCGCCATCAGGCGATGAAGGGTCTGCCGGCTAACGCCGAGCAGTGTCGCGAGCTCGCCGATCGTGCGGCGGCCGAGCGCAGGCAGGATATCGCGCGCGAAGAGCACGCCGGGATGCGTCGGCGGACGCGTGATTGTCCCGCGGTCGACAATATATTCGGTCATGCTGTGAACTCCGTAATAGACGGGCGTTGTTCAATTCGCCTAATGATACTGCTCCAAGTCCACTTTACGCGCGTCGGGAGCTTCCCACTCAAAGGTAATCGTCCACGGGCCATTTATGTGAATGCTGTAGCACAGCGGCGTTCGATGCAGGGGATGCGTGTTATAACCAGGTAAGCTGAGGTCGTCCAATTTCATGGCCGCATCCAAAGCTTCCAGACGATCACTGCATCTTTGGCGCAGGCTGGGCGGAACCTTCGCGCTGCGGCCGGTCTCAAATAATTCCTTCAAGCCCTTGTGCTTGAAGCTCCTGATCACGGAAACAGTTGTAACATATCACGCGTCATGCTGTCGAGCATAATGCGACAATCCGGGCATCAAGAGCCTTCTTCCGCCTCGCACGCGGCGGCGGCCAACAGATCAGAAAACCGGGATGATGTCGGCCGCCGTGATGTCGCCGACGTCGACGCCGTCGAGATCGAGTTCCGGGATCGCCGGAAACTTGATGCCCCAATCCTCGACCACCTTCTTGACCTTGGCGATCGCGTAGCGCCAGTTGTCCGCCTGCTCGTCGAAGCTGAGCACGCCGAGTCCGCCCTGCCGCGCCAGATCAACCAATACCCGATGGTTATCGATAAAGTAGCTCGGCAGCTCCCAAAACATCTTGGGCGGCTCCCACAGAATCATCGAGAGGAAGACGAAGCCCGCGCGCAACTGCCGCGTGATCATGTCTTTGTATTCCCGGCTGAGCTGCGGCCAGTCGTTCTCCAGCATCTTGAGGCAAATCGCCAGATGCCGGCTCTCGTCCTGCCCGACCTTCGTGAAGACCCGCTTGAACACCGCCCGCGACGTCCGCTGCGACATGCCGTAGAACAGCGTCGACGCCGCGACCTCGCCCAGTAAGAACGAGGTGAAGAGGATCGACAGCGGATACTTGTCGAGTGAGGCCGAATAGCCGCGCCAGTAGCGGCCGCCGTTATGGTAGAGCCATTCGATATTATTGACCGCGGCGCGTTCGAGGGCGGTGCGCGGGCCGAAGCGCAATGGGCCGTTCGGCACCAGCTGCGCGATCGCCCGCTGGCAGCATTCCTCGTGATTCACCTCGTCGCGCGCGACCGCGAAGAAACATTTGCGGATCGGATCCTCCGCTTGAATCTCATAGGTATGGATCATCGCCTTCGCGAAGACCGCTGGTCCCGAGCCGTCGAACACCGCCAGCACCGCGTACCAGTACATGATTCCGATTCGCTCTTCGGCCGTGAAATCCGTCGCGCGCAGATCGTCCCACGCCAGATCGGCGGGGTTCCACGCCTGCCGCTTCGACTTTTCGTACAGCGCGGCGAGCGACTCGGTGACCACCGGCCATTCGAGCGGAAAGATATTCGGCTGCTCGATCGGCGGCGGAATCTCGAAACCGCCCGCCGGAATGATCAGGCGGCTCTCCGGCGATGGAGCACCGTTCGCATTAGGAATGCTTTGCGTTTGATCGAAACTGCTGCCAGCCATGATAGAAATATTCTAGCAATAATTTACTGTCCGGTCGCGCGACTATCTATCCCGCCACCCGAGGAATGCAACAAGATGCCGCTGCTCAAAGCCTGCACAATCGATCAACTCAAGCCCGGCGAGGCGCTGCGCCTCAATCTGACGCCCACCATCGCGCTCTATCGGCTCGACGACGGCTTTTACGCCACCGAGGACACCTGCTCGCACGCGCAGGCTTCGCTCGCCGCGGGTGATATCGATCTCGAGGAATGCAGCGTCGAGTGTCCTTATCACGGCTCGGCCTTCGATATCCGCACCGGCCGCGCGCTGGGTCCGCCCGCCGTCCGCCCAATCAAGACCTACGCGGTCAAAGTCGAAGCCGACGACGTTTTTGTCCAGATAGATTAAACTCTATAAATGATGGTGAAAGCCTAACGTTTGGTCACGGAATTGTCGCTAACGTGGAAAAATGAACTGATAGAGCTTCTATCCTCGTTGAAGCCCGACCTCGCCACACTGCAACGAGTGTTTGACGAAAAAGATCACGACCTGCCAAGACAGTTGTATAAATATAGGCCTTTCAATGAGCACTCGCTAAGGAATTTGAGAGACGACACAGTTTGGCTGACGGATCCATCTCAATTCAACGATCCATATGATTCCGCACTTGGCATCAAGTTCGAGAGCCTAATAGACCGTATTGACGACCTTTCGACGGAGCACCTAAGGCTGATGTCCGTTCAGGAAGGATTCATGAGCGATCACGAGATTGTCGCCGTTGCTCAACGAAGCGAGGGACTACAGGGTTTTATGCGCGCGGTCTTGGAGAAGGGCTCGCCGGGCTTGAAAGAAAGCGGTGACGAATTCGTCTCCACAATTCTGGCTTTATTTCGTCAGCAGTCCGTATCCGGTATCGAGCGGGCGATAGCGATTATCCAGAAATCCCTGCGGTTGTGTTCGTGGTAGTGTCGGGAAGTTGGTGGAAAAGTGAAAAGG